>JAISRR010000054.1 GCA_031273565.1 Zoogloeaceae bacterium
ATGATCGAACGATTCTTCCGCGATATCACCACCGAGCGACTGCGGCGTGGGGTGTTCACCAGTGTCCCCGAATTGGTCGACGCCATCGACGAGTATATCCATCACCACAATACTCAACCCAAACCCTTCATCTGGACCAAGAGCGCACGCGACATCCTCCAAAAAGTCATTCGCGCTAACCGCAGATTAAGTTCTAAACAGAATGAAACACTACACTACCGTGCAAATCCAACTTGAAATTCCGCCCAACTTCCCCGACAGCGCGCAGCAATCGCCCGCAGAATTCGCCCGTGACGCCAAGCTCGCCATGGCGACGAAGCTCTATGAAATAGGACGCCTGTCCTCCGGCATGGCGGCGTCTTTGGTCGGCATGGAACGAGTGCCCTTCCTCCATGAACTGCAACGCTTCCGCGTTGCCATGCTCGATCAGGACGAAGACGAATTGCGCGCCGACATCGCCAATGCCTGACAAGCGGCAACCCGCCATCGTCACCAATACCACGCCCCTGCTGGCGCTGTGCGCGGCTACAGGGTCGCTGGACATTTTTCGCGCCCTCTACGAGCGTGTAATTGTGCCCCTTGAAGTCGAGCAGGAAATCCAGGCGGGCGGCGTCTCATATTTTTGACCAGACCGAAATCCACGCGCATCTGCCGGATGCAGTAAACGCCATCGAACTTTTCCTGAAAAAGCATGCTTTCAAAAGCGCGGAATTTTCCGGTATGCGGCGCAAGGATGTGTGGAGCATTCCACTCACCATGCTGCGTGAAGCCATCATCAATGCGCTGGTGCATAGCGACTATTCCCAACGCGGAACGCCTGTTCGTATCGCATTTTTCGACGACCGTATCGACATTGAAAGCCCCGGCTTGCTCCTGCCTGGAATGACCGTCGACGACATGAAAAACGGTATCTCCCGCATCCGCAACCCGGTAATTACCCGTTTCTTTCGAGAACTACGGCTGATTGAGCAATGGGGCGGCGGCATCAAGCGCATCTTTGCCGAAGCCTTGAAACAAGGGCTGCCGGAACCGGAAATTACCGAAATCGCCACGGGCCTGCGCTTGACCCTTCGTTTGCGCAAGCCAGTGCTGATTGAAGCAAAGGCCCAGTCAAGGGCCCAGTCAGGAAGCCAATCGGAGAAAATATTGTCCCTGTTGTCCAATGATCCCCTGTCCGCCAGAAAATTGATCGTAAAACCAACTCCGGTTTGAAACCCCGCCTTTCAGGGCGGTGCGAAGGTTGAGACCCCGGCCTGAAGGCCGGGGTTTCGACCGTAGCTACTTGGGAGGGGATGCAAACCCCTTCCAAGTTCGTTTTGAGCGACAGGCATGAATGCCTGTCGCTAATTTCTTGCTTCAATCCCACGCCGGGCCAGCAATCATCTAAAATCCCCCGCTTGTATTTTTTTACAGGCCATCACTGCCAAGCGCCATGCGTCAGGACTCCACATATACGGTATTTTGTATCGTGCTATTAATGACTATGCTCCTCGGCGCTTGCGCTGCCTCCTCGCTGCTGGACAACATGGCGCTCGCGCCGGAAGTGCTCGGCATCGCGCCTGAAGTCCTGGGTGAACGCACGGCCCTGCAACGGCTTTCGATGCGTTGGCCGGATGGAGAAAGGAGCATGGAAACGGTGGTGGAAATCGCCGACGGCAAGCTCAATCTCGTCGCGCTGGCCTTCGGGATGCGGCTTGCGAGTCTGGAATACGACGGCAAAACGGTCAATGAAACGCGGCGGACGCCGATGGCGCCGCCGGGCAAGCGCATGGTGAATGACCTGCTGCTGGTCGCCGCGCCGCTGGAAGATTTACGGCGGGCGCTGCCGGAAGGCTGGACAGTTCAGGAATCAGGTATCAGGTATCAGGCATCAGAAGCTTTACGGCGCGAGTTGGTTCAGGATGGCGTTACGCAGGTGGTCATTGATTATTTTTCCGGTTCGCCCTGGCGGGGGCGGGTGACGGTTGAGCATCGCGCTTTGGGTTATCAATTGATTTTGGATTCGCATGAACTCTAAGGTTTATCTCCACCCGCCGGGCGCTTTGTGCGCTCTGGGCGACACGCTGCCGGACATCCGCGAGGCGCTTTTTTCCGGCGTCAGCCCTGGAATGCGGATGAGCGACGCCTATAGTCCGGGGAAAAAACTGTCTTTGGGCATGGTGGATGCCCGATTGCCCGCCACAGACTTTTTGCCCAGAGAAGCGCGCTCGCGCAACAATGCCCTGCTGCTGGCGGCGTTCGCCCGGATTGAGGCGGATTATCGCCGCCTTGCCGCCGGACTGCCGCCCGCCCGCATCGCGGTGGTACTCGGCACCAGTACCTCCGGCATTGCCGAGAGCGAAGAAGCGGTGCGCGTCTGGCAACAAACCGGTGTCTGGCAGGAAAAATACCATTATTTACAGCAGGAACTCGGTTCTCCGGCGCAGGCATTGGCGCAAACTTTGGGCATAGCAGGTGCCGCTTATACGGTGTCGACCGCCTGCACCTCCAGCGCCAAGGCGCTGATCAGCGGCGCTCGCCTGCTACGTGCCGGCCTCGCGGATCTGGTGCTGGCGGGCGGCGTGGATACCCTAACGCGCTTTACCGTCGTGGGATTTTCCGCGCTGGAAGCGGTCTCCAGCGAACGCTGTCTGCCCTTTTCGCAAAATCGCACCGGCATCAATATCGGCGAAGCCGCCGCGCTGTTTATGATGAGCCGCGAGAAGCCCGCAGTTTCCATTCATGCCGCGCCCATCACGCTAGCGGGTTGGGGCGAAAGCTCCGACGGCTACCACATCTCCGCGCCCGACCCGTCCGGCGCGGGCGCGAAGCTGGCGATTAACGCGGCGCTGCAACGCGCCAACATTGCCGCCGACGCCATTGGCTACGTCAATCTGCACGGCACTGCCACGCAGCAAAACGACGCGATGGAAAGCAAGGTCATGGCAGAAATTTTTCCCGGCGTGCCCATGAGTTCCACCAAACCCTTCACCGGACATACCTTGGGCGCGGCGGGCGCGCTGGAAGCGGCAATCTGCTGGCTGACGCTGACGGATAAAGCCTGCCGCCTGCCGCCGCAGCTTTGGGATAACGTACCCGATGCCGCCTTGCCGCCCTTGCATCTGGTCGCGCCGAACACCCAAAGCGCACAACCCGTTTCGCATACCCTCTCCACTTCTTTCGCCTTCGGCGGCAGCAATGCGGCGCTGATTCTGAAACGCGCAAACTGAATATGACGACATCCCACTATCTCCCCATCGAAGAATACCTGCCGCATCGCGGACAAATGTTGCTGCTCGACCACGTGCTGGAAGCCGAGCCGGGGCGCATGGTCTGCGCCGTGAGCATCCGCCCGGAAAGTCCCTTCTGCCGCGAAGGGCGCGTTGCCGCCTACGTGGGCATCGAATACATGGCGCAGACCGTCGGCGCCCTGGTCGGCTGGCATGAGCGTGAAAAGGGCGGCACGGTCAAAACCGGCTTTCTGGTTTCGGTGCGCAAATACGCCTGCAAGGTGAATGATTTCCCTGTCGGCGCGACGCTCCACATCGAAGCGCGGGAAAACTGGCGTGACGATGAAGGTCTGGGCGTGATGGATTGCCGCATTTATCATCCGGCGGGCGAACTCGCCGCCGAAGCCCGGCTGACCGCCTTTCAGCCCAAGGATTTGCGCGCCTACCTGGATACCCATTTCGAGCCTGAAACGACATGAATCCTGAAATACATTCCCCTCCCCGCACCGTCCTCATCACCGGCGCGTCGCAGGGCATCGGCGAAGCCATTACCCGCCGTGTCGCCGCCGATGGCTTTGTACCCGTTTTGCATTGCCGCCGCCAGCGTGAAAAAACCGAAGCGCTGGCGGCGGAACTTTCGCCCTCGGCGCGTGTATTGCAATTCGATGTCGCCGACCGCGCCAAAGCACAGGAAATCCTGCTTGCCGACCTTGAGGCGCATGGCGTCTATTACGGCGTGGTGCTGAACGCGGGCAATCACGCCGACGCGGCCTTTCCCGCCATGAGCGACGCCGAATGGGATTCGGTGCTGTCCGTCAATCTGGACGGTTTCTACAACGTGCTGCGCCCGCTGGTCATGCCCATGGTGCAGACACGGAAGCCTGGGCGCATCGTTACGATGGCGTCAATCTCCGGACAAATGGGTAATCGCGGGCAGGTCAATTACAGCGCCGCCAAGGCAGGCATCATCGGCGCGACCAAGGCGCTGGCGCTGGAACTCGCCAAGCGCCGCATCACGGTAAATTGCGTCGCGCCCGGTCTGATTGAAACGGCAATGGTGAGCGCCGAAGTCAGCGAACACGCGCTCCCCTTGATTCCCGCCGGACGCGCCGGCAAGCCGGAAGAAGTCGCCGCCGTTGTCAGCTTTTTGCTCTCCGACGGTGCCGCCTACGTCACGCGGCAGGTGATTGCCGTGAACGGGGGAATGGCATGAGCACATATTCCAAACGTCGGGTTGTCGTCACCGGCATGGGCGGCATCAGCCCGCTGGGTTGCGAATGGAAGGAAATCGAAGCCCGTCTGCGCGCCCGTCAGAATGCGGTGCGCTGCATAGAAAAATGGCGCAACATACGCGACTTGAACACCCAACTGGGCGTTCCGGCAGTGGAATTTTCCCTGCCGCCCGAACGCTATTCCCGCAAAGCTCTGCGCGGCATGGGACGTGTCGCCATCCTCGCCTGTCGCGCCAGCGAATTTGCTCTCGCCGACGCCGGGCTGCTGGAAGAAAAAGCACTTTTGAGTTCCGGACGGGTTGGCGTTTCCTATGGCTCATCGGCGGGTACGCAGGACGCCATCGCCGATTTCGGTCGCCTGATTAACACCAATGCGGTCAACGGCCTGAATGCCAACAGCTACGTCCGCATGATGGGGCACACCGCTCCCGTCAATATCGCCGTATTTTTTGGTCTGAAAGGGCGCGTGCATACCACCTCCAGCGCCTGTACATCGGGCAGTCAAGGCATCGGCTACGCCTATGAAGCCATCCAGTACGGTCACGCCGACATCATGGTGGCGGGCGGCGCGGAAGAATTGGGCGCGAGTTATGCCGCCGTATTTGACACCCTTTTTGCCGCCAGCACGAAAAACGACACCCCACACCTGACGCCACGCCCCTATGACAAAGACCGCGATGGACTCGTCATCGGTGAAGGCGCAAGCACATTGATACTGGAAGAATACGAACACGCCAAAGCGCGGGGCGCGAAAATGTACGCGGAAATCGTCGGCTTCGGCACCAACTGCGACGGCGCGCACATCACCCAGCCCCGCGCCGCGACCATGGCCACCGCCATGCGGCTGGCGCTGGCGGCGGGCAATCTACCGCCGGAAGCCATCGCCTACGTAAACGGTCACGGCACCGCCACCGAACTCGGCGACATCGCCGAAAGCCAGGCCACGCGCGATGTCTTCGGCGCCCGCATCCCAATCAGCTCGCTGAAAAGCTACATCGGTCACACTCTGGGCGCGGCCGGCTCGCTGGAAGCCTGGTTCTCCATCTCCATGATGCGCGCCAACTGGTTTGCCCCCACCATCAATCTGGATAATGTCGACCCGCGCTGCGCCGAACTCGACTACATCACTGGCGACGGCCGACATCTGGAATGTGAATACGTAATGAGCAATAATTTCGCCTTCGGCGGCATCAACACCGCCCTGATTTTCCGTCGTTTGCCCTGAGATTTTTTTATTCTGAAAGGAGAAACCATGCCACGCTTTTTCGTACTCTGCGCCGTTTTTCTGGCGGTACTGCTTTCCACGCCCGCTGCCCACGCCGGCAGGAATACGGAACTGCCGCAGTTCAAGGACGAAGTCATCGTCGCCGCGGATACGCCGGACGCCGCGCAAAAACCCATGACGCCATCCTCAAAGCCGCGCAGGTTCGCAAATGGCAGGTGCTCAATGAAACGCCCGCCGTCCTCCGTCTGAACCTCAATATCCGCGACAAACACTTGCTGACCATCGACGTCAACATCAAGGACAACAGCGTGGATGTCGTTTATGTTGACAGCGAAAACCTGAACTATGAAAAACTTTCGGATGGCCAGGAACTCATTCACCCGAAGTATAACGACTGGGTCAAAATCCTCCTGAGAACCGCCCGCGCGGCGGCGAAGAAGTAGCTGTCAGAGGACAGGAATAACCTGAAAACCGCGGTTATCCTCGTGCCTTGAGGCTAAAAGGCTGTCAAGCCATGGATTTGAGGAAGAAAGAAGAAGCCGCAAGCGCAGGAAATGCTCGTGTCTTGTGCGGGAGTACAGACGGCGGGCGGTCGAGGATCGTGCGTGGAGACGGTGGCTGTCTTCTTTGAACCGGCCTTCCGTGCTGTGGTTTCAAGGACTGCTGATAACGTCCGTATGTCTCTTTCGCCGTTGTCGGCATGACAATATCCTGTCAATCGAGATAATCGTGTGCTCATTTGGGAGTTGCCGCAACAAGCGCGTGGGTGTCCGTTTTACTACTGTCCTCTGTCATCTGCCCCCCTGAAGAGTACCTGCCATTGCCCGTAGTGTTTGCCTTCTCCCGCTTTTTCCGCCGTTTCCACCTGTCCGCATATCACCCGTTCGCAGCGTTCCGCCTGTAGCCAGGCACGGGCAAGGGTTCGCATGCGTTGCCAGTGCAGGTCAACGTCATCGCCCCGGGGCTGGTAGAGGACGTTTGTTATGCAGGGGAAACCTTGTTGCAAGGGGACGGCGGCGAGGATGGGCTGCGTGGCGAGGAAGTCGTAGGGGAAAGGCGCTTCGCGGGCGATGATGATTTCGGTAATGACCTGATTGCTGACGACGCGCGCGCCGATGCGCGAACCCACCAACACCAGAGTGGGCCGGGGCGGCTGGTTTGCAAGGCAGGCGGCTACGCCGACGACTATCAGTTCGGTCAATACTCCGGCGCGGCGCAAGGAGATGGCGGATTGGGCGCGGGCGGCGGCGAGGGTGGCGGTGTCGAAACACTGCTGGAGCATGATATCGGTGTTCATCGTAAAACTAACTCCGGTTTGAAATCCCGCCCTTCAGGGCAGTGCGAAGGTTGAGACCCCGGCCTGAAGTCCGGGGTTTCGACCGTAGCCACCTGGGAGGGGATGCAAACCCCTTCCAAGTTCGTTTTGAGCGACAGGCCTGAAGGCCTGTCGCTCATTTCTTGCTGCGACCGCCCCGGCGCGTTCGACAATCAGCGTCGCGATGCTGCCGCCGAAGCCGATGAGGTTGAACAACAGACGTTGGGGATGCCGGTAGCGCGCCGCTCCGGCGGCGGTATCGAGCAGCGCGAGCAGCAGCGTCAATTCGGCGGGACCGCTGGCTCCGAGGGTGTGACCCAACTGGCGTTTGAAGGATATTTCCGGCGGACGGTGTTTGCCGAAAATCTGATCGAGGGCGGATTCTTCGGCGGCGTCGGCGCTGGATACGCGGACGCGGTGAGGCTTGACGAGGTCGATGTCGCGCGCTTTGATGCCGGCATCGTCCAGCGCGGCGGCGAGATTGGCGGCGAGTGCGCGGCCATCGGGCGTGGGCGCGGTCACGGAATAGCCGTCGACGCCCAGGCGGCAGGCGGAGATTTTCCATCCGGGCGACGGGCGAGTGGTGGCGGTGGTGGCAGAGGTGGTGGCGGTGGTGAGCAGCAATCCGGCCAGCGCTTCACCGAGAATCAGGCCATCGTCATTTTCCGTTGGCGCGAGCAGTCCGAGACCGGCAAATCCGGCGAGCGTGGTGTCGTTGGCGAATTCGAGGCCGAGCGCCAGCGCTGTTTCGATCCGGCCCTGGCCCATCAGCAGAAACGCGGCTTCCAGCGCGGCCAGCCCCGACGTGCAACTGGTGGAAAATTTCCACGGCGAGGTGGCGTTGCCCAGCGCGGCGCAGAGTTCCTTGTCGAAATCAAGACGGCCAGCAGGCGGACGGCCCGAACGGCGGGCGACGGTTTCCGCCGCGCCCGCGGCGAACGAGGACGAGCCGATGAAAAGCGGCAAGGCGGCGAACCCGGCCGGGGATATTCCGGCTCCGGCGGACAGTTCGGCGGCAACGAGACGGGCCACGCGGCGAACGCGAGCCATCCAGTCTTGCTCGTCCAGCGGCAGCGCGAACCAGGGATGGCGCGTCCCCAGAAGTTCGCGCCGCGAGATGTTTTTTTCACCGGCGAGTTGCGCTTTGGCGGCTGCGGCGGCGGACAGACCGAGCGCCGAAACGTGAGCGATGCGGCTGATGTAGACGGGGCGCGCTGTCTTTGTCTTCACACGGTTTTGCCTTGCGCGGTGAGCCATGCCGCAAGGTTGGCGACGTTGGCGAGGATGCGCCGGGTTTCCTTGCTGTCGGTGAGCCGCACGCCGAAGCGTTTTTGCAGCGCCATCGACAGTTGCAGGGCGTCGAGCGAGTCGAGCGCGAGCCGCGTATCGGAACCAAACAGGATTTCGTCGTCGCTGATGGAGACGGGATCGCAGTCCAGGCTCTTATCGCAAGCGGTGACAATCAGGGTTTTGAGGGCGAGTTTCAGATCGGTCATGTCGGATTCAGGCGCGTGCGCGATGGTCGAGAAAAGCCGCCGCGCCAAGCGCGGCAAAGCCGAAGCATACCAGCGCGGCGGCGGCGGGCAGAATATCCGCCACGCCGCCCTGACGCAGCATCACCTGATGAAAGCCTTCCAGCGCCCAGTTCATCGGCGATATCCGCGTCCACGCCTGCATTGCCGCTGGCATGACGAAGCGGGGCACCATGATGCCGCCGATAGCGCCCATCAGAATGTTGCCGACGCCGCCCAGGATGGTCGCCTGTTCGCTGCTGCGCGCAAGGCTGGCGATGAACAACGCCCACCCCACCGCCGCTACGCTGACGGCGAGGCTCACCAGCCACAAGGCGGCAAGCGCCGATGCGCCATCGGGCAAGGTCAGCGCCTCGCCGCCACACAGCGGCACCAGCCAGCGTCCGATGCCCACCATGACCACCGCCTGCACCTGATTGACGAGCACATAGGGCAAAAACTTGCCCGCCAGCACAAAGCCAAAGGAAACCTGCTGCGTGCGCAGTCGTTGCAGGGCGCCGTGCTGACGCTCGCCGATGAACACCGCCGAAATCGGGATGACCACAAAAAACATCGAAAAGATGAGCCATGCCGGGACGTTCTGCTGCACGGCGGAAGGCGGCGCGGCGCCCGGTTCCACGCCATGCCCCACGGCTTCGACGGTAATTTCCGGCGAGCCGGTCCGCGCCATCATGCGGCGGCCCAAACTCCCCAGCGCCTGTTCGAGCCAGAAGCGGCTGGTCACCGCCTCGATCTGCTGACGAAAGCCGCTTTGCATCACCTTCGGCACGGCAGGATCGAGCAGAAAGCGCAAGCCTGGCGACTGGCGCTGGCCGATGCTCTGCCCGAAGCCCGCCGGAATCACCACCACAAAAGCGAGTTCTCCGGCTTCCACCCGGTGGCGGGCGGTCGCCAGATCGGGCAGAGAAACTTGTTTTTCGATGGCGTCGACGGAAGTCAGTTGCGCGTCGAACGATTTGGAAAGCGCGCTCTGGTCAAGGTCGACCACCGCATAGCTAACCACCGCATCCCGCTGCCCGGAGAGCGTATCCGCCAGCGCCAGCGACATGACCAGAATGAAAACCGCCGGCATGATAAAGAGCGCGGCGAGACCGTGCCGGTCGCGCGCCAGCGTCAGCAATTCCTTTTTCCAGAGAGCAAGGAGGCGAATTGATATGCTGGACATCGTTCAGTCCCGCAAAGAATGATGCGTGAGTTGCATGAACACCTGTTCCAGATTGGGCGCGCCGTATTCCATGCGTTCGATGGCAAGACCGGCGGCGGTCAGTTCGGCCAGCAGCGCGGCGATGGCGTCAGCGGCAAAATCCGGGAAACGAAGATGCGTACCCGCTACTTCCATGCCGGGAAAACGCGCCTGCCAGTGCGCGGCATGCGCCTCCGGCAGCGGCGAAGCAATTTCCAGCGTCAGCGCCTGAGCCGCGCCGCGCCGCACCTCGGCCAGCGTCCCGGTTGTCAGCACCTTGCCATCGTCCATGATGGCCAGCGCGGAGCAGACCGCTTCAATCTCTTCCATATAATGACTGGTGTAGAGGACGGTATGTCCGGCGGCGGCGAAACGTCGCACCGCCTCAAGAAGAAAGTGGCGCGATTGCGGGTCGACGCCCACCGTCGGCTCGTCGAGCAGCAGCACATCCGGCGCGCCGGTAAGGCCAATCGCCAGATTCAGCCGCCGCCGCAAGCCGCCGGAAAGTTCACCGGCGCGGCGATTCACCACCGCTTCGAGACAGGCAAAAGCGATGGCTTCCGCGCAGTTGCGCTTGCGGCGCGGCGCGGGCAGCCCCTGCACGCCGGCAAAAAAATCGAGATTTTCGGCCACCGTCAGCATGGGATAAAAAGCATAATCCTGCGGCGCCAAGGCGATGGCGGCAGGCTGCCTGGCTCGCCACGCCGCCAGCGGCTCGCCGTCGATGGCGATGCTGCCGTCCTGGGGCGAGAGCAAACCCGCCAGCAGGGAAATCAGCGTCGTCTTGCCCGCGCCGTTGGGGCCGAGCAGGCCAAAAATGCCGCCACGTTCGATGTCGAGCGAAACGCCGTCAAGCGCGAGAGGCGCCGCGGGGCGGTAACGGTAGCGGAGATTAGCGAAATGAATCACGAGCGCGCCGCCTTGCCCAGGGCCGTAAAAAACGCCTTCTCCCGTGCCGCCTGCGCGCGCAGCAATTCCGCCAGTCGCCCCACATCGAGTGGGTCGCGGTCACGAATCATTCGGGCGGCAGCGAGGGCGAATTCGCGCCAGTAGTCGCCGATTTCGGTCAGTTCTCCGGCCAGTTCGGCGAGCGCCGGACGCCTGGCGAGGCTTGCGGCTTCTTCGAGAAAAGCGGCGTACATGAAGCGAAAACCGCCGCCGCCGGTGCCGATTTCTTCCTGCATCCGCACCAGATGCCCCATGTAGAGCTTGCTGGCTTGCGGGTCGGTGGCGACGGGCAGGCGTTGGAAAGCACGCCCTACCCATGCGATGCCTTTGACGCCAATGAGCGGCAGCGGCGTGTGCAGCATGACCCGCGCGGTTTTTTTGATGGCGGCGGGGATGACCTTGTTCCAATCCGGTTCACGCGGCGCGGTCTCCGGGTAGTACAGCAGACCTTTGGGCGCGAGCATGCCACGGGCAAAACGCGCCTTTGCCAGGTCAGCGGGCGCGCAGCGCACCAGCTCTTCCATGACGGGGTCGGAGAGCAGGTAATCTCCGCTGGCGGCATCCCGCCCGTATGCCAGCAGATTATGGGCGTTGAAGTGAAAGCGAAAATCCCTTGGCATGAAGGGTAGCCAGAATACCGACACTTGCAGTCCCACCACTTTACCGGCATCGAGCAGTTCATCGAGCCGCCGCGCGCCGTCTTCGGGGCGGCGGAAAGTTTCGGTGCGCATTCTGAAACCCAGCGGTTTTTGCAGACCGCGAATGATGGTCTTGGGCGGCATCCGGTAGGACACCAGCGGCAGCGAGTAAATCCGGATGAAGGGCAGATAGGCGAAGGCGAGTGTCGACGCCAGCCCGAACGCCATCGGCTCGGAGAAGGGCAGACCGCGCAGTTGCCCATAATGGCGGACGAGGGCGCTCATGACGCCGCTTTCGCAATGAGACGCCTGTTGGTGGATGAAGGTGTTCGCCGTCATTTCAGTCCACCCTATCCAGTTGCGCGGGCGAAAGCCCCAGGGCTTCCGCGTAACGCGCCCGCAGCGCCTGCGACAGCTTGCGGAAAACCTCCGGGTGGAGATGGCGACGCACCCGCCATTGCCACAGGCCGCTCACCTGGGCCAGTATGGGAATATCCATGCGGGCGCGATACATGTGGTATTCCAGCGGCGAGCCTTGTCCGGCATGCGCACGCTCGCGCGCCGTGGCGGTGAGCGCCTCGAACATCTCTACCGCCTGCCGGGTGACGATTTCTTCGGCTTCCCAGCCGCTTGATGCGACCAGCCCAAGATGACCTTCCGCATCACGGGCATAGACGCCTTTGCGATGCCCGTCGAGCGTGACATTGCCCTCTTGCGGAACGTCATCGATATCCATGCTAGACAACAGTCAGCGACATGAAGCCACCCGAAAAGCGTCCGCTTTCCGGCACGAAGCAGAGCAGGCGCTGCCCCGCGGCCAGCCGGCCGCTTCGGCGCAGGGCGTCGACCATGATGTATATCGACGCCGAACCCATGTTGCCGCGGCTTTCCAGATTGGTAAACCAACGCTCAAAGGGAATCGGCAAGCCGGCACGCGCCAGACCATCGGCAATCGGCTGGCGAAAGTAGCACGACGACATATGCGGCAAAAACCAGTCGATGTCGTCCGCTTTCAATCCGCGCCGCGCAATGATCTCGCGCAAAGGAATTTCCAGCGTGGCTTCGACAACCTGGCTGTCCAGCAGTTTGACATCCTGCTTGATGGCGAAGATGGATTTTTCCGCCCACTCGCGCGGCGAAAATTTCGCCCAGCCAGTCAATACGCCGTCCGCATCGCGCTCGCCACCGGCGTACATGCACGCGGGCAGGCGGTGCGCGGCGGAAGAAATGTCTATCCAGTCGATACGCAGATTGAGTTGTCCCGGTCGCGCCCGCGGTTCGACAAGAAAAGCGCCCGCGCCATCGGAAAGCATCCAGCGCAAGAAATCTTTCTCGAACGCAATCCAGGGACGCGCTACAAGCGCATCGACACGCGCGGCATTTTCGGCGGCAAAATACTCTGCTCTCAATACGCCGGAACTAAGTTCGGAACCGGTCGCCACGGCGTTTGCCGCATCGCCCGCCCGCACCACGAGCCAGGCGTATTTGAGCGCGGTCAGACCGGAGAGGCAGATGCCGGCGGTCGTCACTACTTCGCATGAGGGATTGCCCAACTCGCCATGCACCATGACGCCGTGACCGGGCATCAGTTGGTCGGGCAAGGAAGTGCCCGCGACGAGGCAGCGCATGTCATCCACGGCAAAACCGCTGTCGCCAAGCGCGCGGATGGCTTCGGCGGTCAGGCTGGCGTTGGTGTGGGTGGACTGACCCGTAGCCTGGTCGATGGCGTAATGGCGGGTCTTGATGCCGTTCTGGCGCAGCACGATGCGACGCGCCCGCGAGGGCTGCCCGCCGATGAGTCCGAGCACGGATTCGATGGCCTCGTTATCAACCGGCGCATTGGGCAGCGCGACGGCGGTAGCGGTGATGAAAGCTTCAGTCATGTGTGGCGGCCATACGCGCGCTGCCCGCGCCGGAAGGTTGTTCGTAGTGGCGCGCCAGCGCCGTGATACGGCGGGCGAACAAGGGCGCGGCGAGGCGTTGCAATATGAGGTTAAGCGGCACGACGGTGACAATCAGCAGCACAAGGTAAAGCAGAAACAACACCAGCGCTGGAATCCGCCGCCATTGCCCGGCGCGGCCACAAGCCCGAATCAGCCCCGACCAAAGCTGAAAAGCGCGGCGTCCGGCACGCTCGGAAAGCACCAGATGCGGCGCGACCTTCACCGCCCGCAGACCACTCAACATGGGCTGGTCCAGCTTTTCCTCGTCACGCGCCAGCGCCTCCGCCAGCGCCGCGCCGAACCGCGCCGCGCCCGCCGTCTGCCGCGCGTCCACACCCGCGGGCGGTAAGCCCAGAAAACGGTCGCGCCGCCCGGTGAACATCCAGCGCGGCGTGGTGATGAACGTCGCCAGCGCGTGCGACTCGTCGGTAAATGCCACATGGTCAGTGAGCCGCCCGCCCGCCTCCGCCACCAGCGTTTTAAACGTGTCGAACGCGCAGAGCCACATATTGCGGCAGGCGACGACACTGACCACCGGACGCCCCGCCAGCAGATATTTGCCTTCCGCGGATTGCAGGAAAGCCGTAATCGGCTGCGCCGGGGAGAGATACCACACCGACCAGGCGAGAATCACCAAATCAAACTCTGCGCCCGATACAGCCGATAACTGCCGCGATAATGGTAAATTCCGGCGCGGGTCAAGGCGCACCGATTCCGGGAAAGCGTCGAGAAAAGCGAAAAACGGCCATGGAAAAGGAAAATCCGGGGCGGGGCGCAGTACTTCGTGATGAACCTTGACCCCGAATTCCACCAAGGGGCGTAACAAAGCCGCAACAATGTCGTCAAGCTGACCGCTTTGCGAGTAAGAAACGACAAGGATGTTTTTCATGCAGTCAAGGGTAAAAAAATATTTCCGGAGAAGCTCATAACACACTGATATTGAGGAACAATCGCACGGGAAATGACCTGTTTAACAATTTACGCCGCCCCTGGTCGGAATCGAATCCGCGACTTTCAGTTTACAAGGGCTGTGACAAGCCTTGGATTGTAGCCGATGTCGCACGGCATGGCACGGGCGGTACTCGCGGTGTGTCACGAGTTCTTGACTTGTCCGGTCTTGTAGCAGATAAACTGACCGGTCGTCCTATTCTTCAAGCTCTCGAAGAGGAGGCCGAAGATGAGGCGAACGGAGTTACTACAGGAGCTACGGAAGATGAGATTCGGAGAAGCCTATGAGGGCTGGAATAAAGGCCGGCTGACGCAGGAAGAAGCGGCGAGTCTGCTGGGAGTGAGCGATCGGACGTTCCGGCGCTACCTCAATCGATTTGAGGCCGAAGGCGAAAGCGGCTTGCTGGACAAGCGGCTGGAACAGGGATCGAAGCGCGCCGCGCCGGTCGATGAGGTGCTGGCGCTGCAGGAGCAATACCGAAGGCGTCACCCGGGCTGGAACGCGCGCCACTTCCATAGCGGGTATCAACGGGAAGGCGGCCGCCGCAGCTACAGCTGGGTGAAGACCCAGCTGCAAACGGCGGGTCTGCTGGAACGGGGCCAGCAAAAAGGCGCGCATCGCAAGAAACGGGAACGGCG
>JAISRR010000074.1 GCA_031273565.1 Zoogloeaceae bacterium
GGTACTGGCGAAACCAATCCAGCTTCTCATTGGCCCAGGCTTCAATTTCCACGAAAGTGTCCGCGCCCGACAGAACGCCACTGACGGCAATCACCAGCATTTCGACCAGATCGTAACGGCGCTTTTTCGTCTGCCGTGGGTCGGTAATAGACACAAACACGTCTTTTAGCCGCAACCTGCTTTCTGTCTTCATCGTGCCCCCCAAAAAGACAGAAAACGACGCAATTTCAACTCGTGATGCGATTGCCCTGGCTCTCCACCCCGCTTTGGCAGGGTTTTGGTAGGGCGCTTTGGCAGGGCGCTTTGGTAGGGCGCTTTGGTAGGGCGCTTTGGTAGGGCGCGCCGCATGTTAACAACGGCGCTTTCGGAGAAAGCGCCCTACCTGCTACGTTACGACCTGGTCTTCTGTGCCCTGCCCTCCTGTTTTGAATAGCGGATGTTTTTCGCTTATGCTGCAAGTCTCTCCATTCTGTCAGGGGCATTTTCATGCGAATCCTGCCATGCTTGCTGCTGTGCTGTTGCGCGTTGACCCTGCCGGTTCAGGCGCAGCAGAATCTGGAAATTATCGAATTGCAGCATCGGTCTCTGGAAGAAGTACTGCCCGTTCTGCGTCCTTTGCTGGAGCGGGGGGCAACGCTTTCCGGCATCCATCAGCAATTGTTTTTGCGGGCGTCCGCGCGGAACCGGGAAGAAATCCGGCGAGTGCTGGCGACGCTGGATGTGCCTGCCCGCCGCCTGCTGATTCGGGTTACGACGGAATTGAGCGAGGACATGCGGCGTCAGGGCGGGCAAATTTCCGGCAGTCTGGGAAATGACCGGGCGCGGGTTGTCGTCGGCAATGGCGCACGGGACGGCAATCAGGTTACGGCGCGAGTGTACGACAGCCATAGCGCCGGTTCCGGCGCTTCCACGCAAATGGTGCGGACAGAAGATGGCGGACGAGCCTTCATTCAGGTCGGCGTATCCGTGCCCGTTCCCCTGCGGCAGATCGTGCAGACGCCCAACGGCGCGACAATCGTGAGCAATACGATGGAATACCGGGACATCGGCAAAGGGTTTTACGCGGAACCCAGAGTTTCCGGCGATCGGGTGAGGGTGAACATCAGCCAGCAGTCCGATACCCCTGGTCGTTACGGCGTCGGTAACGCACAGATTCAACACCTTGCCACCAGCGTTTCCGGGCGTTTGGGAGAATGGATGCAACTGGGCGGCACGAGCTACTCTTCATCCGGCGGAGGCAACGGCAGCTTTTCCATCTCCACGGACGAACGCCGGGAAAATCGGGGCATCTGGCTGATGGTGGAAGAATTGCCCTGAAAAGCGTGTCGCAAAAAACCGGTCAATAATCCCGTTTATGCGGGCTTATCCGCCAGGCTTCAAACGGCGCGCGGGCGTTGGGGAGTTCCAGTTGCCGGCAGGGAATGCGGCGGTCATTGGGGGCAAGGAGGAATTCCTGATAGAGTTCGGCGTCGCAAAAACCGGCGGCGGCGGCTTCGCTCCGGGAATTGGCGTACACAATGCGCGCCACTCTCGCCCAATAAGCGGCGGCGAGGCACATCGGGCAGGGTTCGGAAGAAGCGTAGAGCACGCAGCCTTCCAGATGAAACTGCCCCAGTTTTTTGCAGGCGGCGCGGAGCGCTTCGACTTCGGCGTGCGCGGTGGGGTCGTTGTCGACGACGACGCGGTTACGCGCTTCAGCGATGATCTGATCGTTGTGGACGATGACCGCTCCAAACGGGCCGCCGTCGCCGCAATCGGCGTTTTCCGCCGCCAGTTCCAGGGCGCGGCGCAAAAAGCGGATTTCATGCGGATCGGGCGACATGCGTTTGTCTCTCAATCCCGCGTATTGCTTTCGCCGGGAAAACCGGTGAGTTCCACGCGGGGGACAGCTTGCCAGCCGGGTTGACGATGTTCGGTCACCACATTGGTAAAAATGCCGCCGCGTACATAAAATTTTGCCGTCAGGCGCATGAAGCGGGGCTGCGTGGCGGCAGCGAGATCGTCCAGAATACGGTTGGCGACAGCCTCGTGAAACGCGCCTTCGTTGCGGTAAGACCAGATGTAAAGTTTCAGGCTCTTGAGTTCCACGCAAAGCCGGTCGGGGATGTAATCCAGCGTCAGGGTGGCAAAATCGGGCTGACCGGTCTTGGGACAAAGGCAGGTGAATTCGGGAATCTGCATGTGGATGTGATAATCCCGCTCCGGGTTGGGGTTGGGGAAAGTTTCCAGCGTCTTGTCAGGTTGGGCGCTCATGAAAAAGGATGAAAAGCAGAGAAAAGAGCGTCATTATAACGGTTGGGGCGAATGTTGCCCGTCCCGGCAAAAACAGCGGGCAGTGGTGTTGCAAGGGGGGCATCCGCGTGCTGACCGGGTTCTCAGGACGGAATCCGCGTTTCAAGTAAAGCTTTAAAATACGCTTCTAACTCAATGAAATTTAAGCGTATAATGCCGTATTGATGACATGCGTTTCATGTCAAAAAATTATCGGAGCGCTTCATGGCAGTTTCTTCCCGCAGGCAGCAAAACCCGCATCCCCTGCCCGAAAAAATAGGCTTTTTATTGCAGGAGTCCCGCTGGCTGATCGTCGGCGCTCTGGCGTTGTTTCTGGCCTTGTCGTTGTGGGGTTATCACGTCGAAGACCCCGGCTGGTCGCAGGCGACGGGGACGGCGATTATTCAGAATCCGGCGGGCAGGGCGGGAGCGTGGGTATCGGATGTCCTGTTGTTTACGTTCGGGGTTTCCGCCTGGTGGTGGATTGCGCTGTGCCTGATGTTCGTCTGGTGGGGCTATCGGCATCTGAACGGTCTGGGCATGCCTTTGTCCAATCCGGACAACCCATCCGGAAAAGCGACGGACAAGATTGATCGGCGGCCTTTTTACCTCGCGCTGGTGGGTTTCGTTCTGTTACTGGTCGCCAGCGCTGCGCTGGAATCTTTGCGCTTCCATTCGCACGGCTTTGCATTACCTTCGCATCCGGGTGGGTTGCTGGGGCTGGAAACCGCGCGCTTTCTGAAAGGCGCGTTGGGCGCGCTGGGCGCGACGCTGGTTTTGCTGGCAAGCGTCGCGGTGGGTTGGAGCATGTTTTCCGGCATGTCGTGGCTCTGGCTTTTCGAACGTCTGGGCGGAGGGCTGGAACGGGTTTATCTGGGCGTGAAGGGGCTTTATGAACGCTGGCAGGATCAGCGTATCGGCAAGAGCGTGGCGGAACGGCGGGAAGCGGTCGTGGAAAAGGAAAAACGGCGGGTGGAATTCAAGGAGCCGGTGCTGATCGAACGCGCCGAACCGGTCGAAAAAGTTTCGCCCAAAGCGGAAAAACGCATCGAACGGGAAAAACAGGCGGCGCTGTTTCCCGAAGCCATTGTCGGCGGTCAGTTGCCGCCCCTGCATCTGCTCGACCCGATTCCGGCGCAGGGCGCCAGCGTAGCGGCGGATACGCTGGAATTTACCTCGCGCCTGATCGAACGCAAGCTCGCCGATTTTGGCGTCAGCGTCAAAGTGCTGGCGGCGTTGCCGGGGCCGGTGATTACCCGTTACGAAATCGAACCCGCAACCGGCGTCAAGGGATCGCAGATTGTCAATCTTGTCCGCGATCTGGCGCGCGCCCTGGCGCTGGTGTCCATCCGCGTGGTGGAAACCGTGCCGGGAAAATCCTGCATGGCGCTGGAATTGCCGAATTCCCGTCGGCAGACGGTCAAACTCTCCGAGATCATTTCCAGCAAGTCCTGGAACGACATGGCGAGTCCCCTCACGGTAACGCTGGGCAAGGACATCAGTGGTCTGCCGGTCGTCGCCGATCTCGCCAGGATGCCGCATTTGCTGGTGGCGGGCACGACGGGTTCCGGCAAATCGGTGGGGGTGAACGCGATGATTTTGTCGCTGCTCTATAAATCCGAGCCGGACACCGTGCGTCTGATCCTGATCGACCCCAAGATGCTGGAACTGTCCATTTACGAGGGCATTCCGCATCTGCTTGCGCCGGTCGTGACCGACATGCGGCAGGCGGCGAATGCCTTGAACTGGTGCGTGGGCGAAATGGAAAGGCGCTACAAATTGATGAGCGCCCTGGGCGTTCGCAACCTCGCCGGGTTCAATGCCAAGGTGCGCGAAGCGGAAAAGCGGGGCGAGTCCCTCGCCAACCCGCTGACCCTGACGCCGGAATCGCCGGAACCGCTCGTCGTGCTGCCTTACATCGTCGTGGTCATTGATGAACTGGCGGATTTGATGATGGTGGTGGGCAAAAAGGTGGAGGAACTGATCGCGCGTCTGGCGCAGAAGGCGCGCGCCGCCGGGCTGCACCTGATTCTGGCGACGCAGCGCCCCAGCGTCGACGTGATTACCGGCCTCATCAAGGCCAATATTCCGACGCGCATTTCCTTTCAGGTTTCCAGCAAAATCGACTCGCGCACCATTCTGGATCAAATGGGCGCGGAAGCCCTGCTGGGGCAGGGCGACATGCTCTATCTCGCGCCCGGCGCCGGTTATCCCACCCGCGTACATGGCGCTTTCGTCACCGATGATGAGGTGCACCGCGTCGTCGAGCGGTTGAAACAATCCGGCGCGCCTGAGTACATCAGCGATATTCTCACCGGCAGTCCGGATGACGATGGCGGCGGCTCCGGGGAAGAAGAGGGGGGCGACGACGCGGAAAATGATCCGCTTTACGATCAGGCCGTCGACGTGGTGCTGAAAAGTCGGCGCGCCTCCATTTCGCTCGTGCAGCGCAATCTGCGCATCGGCTATAACCGCGCCTCGCGCCTGATTGAGGCCATGGAACGCGCCGGTCTGGTTTCCGCGATGGATAGTCGCGGCGGGCGGGAAGTATTGGCGCGTGCGCCGGAGGAGAACGAATGAAAAAAACTTTTTTGAGCGTGTGCGCCGCTGTTTCCCTGACGCTGACTTCCATCACCGCATACGCGGGCGCGCAGGAGAGTCTGAAACGCTTTCTGGCGAGCACCCGGAGTTTTCAGGCGGAATTTTCACAGACCACACAAGGGCCGAACAGCCGCACGCAGCAGGTTTCAAACGGAAAAATGGCGATTCTGAAACCGGGTCGCTTCCGTTGGGAAGTCGTGCACCCCTATGCCCAGTTGATTGTCGGCGATGGCAAAAAAATCTGGCTGCATGACCCGGAACTGGAACAGGTCACGGTCAAAAGCCTGGATCAGGCGCTGGGCGCGACGCCGGCAGCCCTGTTGATCGGCAATGGCGACGATGTTTTGCGCCAGTTCGACCTGAGCGAAACCGACAGGGCAGACGGGCTGGATTGGGTCGAGGCCCGACCCAAAAAAGGCAGCGACGCCAGCTTTGAAAAAATCCGCCTGGGATTCGACCCCGATGGCAAACTGAAGGCAATGGAACTGTTCGACAGCTTCGGTCAGACTACCCGCCTGCAATTTTCCGCGCTGCAACAAAATCCCAAACTCCCGCCCAGGCTGTTCATCTTTACGCCGCCACAGGGGACGGATGTTATCGGGGGTTCAGAGGACTGAGGACAGAACGCTATTGCGTAGTGGAAGAAGAAAATGATTCAGAGTAACGCGCTCTACCTGGGCGATCTGTACGCCGACATCGGCGGCGAGGCGGGAATCCGGCAACTGGTGGCGCACTTTTACGCCCGGATGGACGCCGTGCCGCAATTCGCCAGCCTGCGCGCCCTGCATCCCGCCAGTCTGGAAGCTTCGGCGGACAAGCTGTTTTGCTTCCTGTCCGGCTGGCTGGGCGGGCCTGATCTGTTCGTGGAGAAATACGGCTCGCCGCAACTGCGCGCCCGCCACCTGCCTTTTGCCATTGGCGTCGCGGAGCGCGATCAGTGGGTAGCCTGCATGGTGCTGGCGATGGAAGACGCGGGCGTGAAAGCGGACTTGCGTCACTATCTGCTGGGCAAATTTTTCAAAACCGCCGATTTCATGCGCAACAAACCGGATTAACGCCGAGTAGCATGGGAATATTTCAACCCTGACAAACACAATGAAACCCGGAGCGAATCATGAAAATCTGCTGCCCGACGATCGCTCCATACTATTCCATTCCCTTTTCAGAACAGGAATAGCCCGCGTGTCGTCGCGCGCTCCGGCGCCATGCGCTACAGCATCTCACGGTGACGGTTTTGCGCCTGAATTGCAGGCGTTGCCATCTCGTTGCCAGTAGCGCGTGACAGGTTGCCAGGGCTGAAGGTCGTCCAGTTCGATGAGATGGGTATCGACGCCTCCACCCGTGGAACTGAGAAAAACGATGCCATCGGGAACCAGATGAAACGAAACGGGGCTGGTATCGTTCTCAAGCTCTGGTGGAAACCACCGCCATTGAATCTGTTCGCTCTCCTGTCGTCCTGCCTTGTTGCACAATCGGCTGGTCGCAAGACCTGATCGCTCATACGCAGATACTCGTACCACCGTTCGGCTTCGGGTATGCCGCGCAGGTCATCACAATAGTTTTCCGCTTGCGCGTTCATCCAGCTTTCCAGCGTCTGGTCAAGTGCGGGGATGGAAAACGATGGGTAGGCAAGACTGACCTCGCAGGTGGGCGTGTATTTTTCTATCGTCCTGTTTTCATGGGGTGGCGGCGGCAGCCAGCGCGGATCTTCCAGGTACTCGAACGGACCATCTGCCCATGTTGCGCCGGACGCCAGAATGCTCACGAGCGCCAGCAACCGGAACAGCGTACGATATTGTATCGATGTTTTCAGCATATATCGTTCCATTCGTGATTTTCGTGCCAAACGTATCGCGATGCGATTGCGGCAGGGCGGCATCTACGATACCGCCATCGTTGACCTGCGGCGTAAGGGTAGGGCGAGATCGAAGAAACCGCCGTTGTTAACATGCGGCGTGCCCGGAGCGCGCGCCCTACCTGATCGGCCTTGCCATCGAGACCTCGGCCCTCACCTTCGCGTCTTTCTTGCGGGCAGGGGTTCAAACCGGAGTCGGTTTTACGATGAATTGTACAGAAATGATGGCGTGAAAAGATTTACAGGTCATTCGTCGGGCACGGCGGAAGTGTCTGAAACGGCATCGGGCTGACGGGTTGCTTTTCCTTGTGTGGATTAACTACGTTTGCCGGGGGTAAGGCCATACCCGGCAAACGCGGCCTTGCCGCATGGGGTAAAATGCGTATCTTTGTTTTTCGGGAAATACACCCATGTGCGGCATTGTGGCGGCGACAGCGCGGGATAATGTGGCGCCTGTCCTGATTGAAGGACTGAAAAAACTCGAATACCGGGGTTACGATTCCGCTGGCGTGGCGGTGTTACAGGCGGGCAGGCTGGAGCGGCGGCGCGCCGTGGGGCGGGTGGCGGAGCTGGAAGCCCGCGCTGAAGGCTTGTTTGCCTCGACCGGTATTGCCCATACCCGTTGGGCGACGCATGGCGCGCCTGCGGAAAAAAACGCCCATCCGCTGATTTCCAACGGTCTTGCGGTGGTGCATAACGGCATTATCGAAAACTATGCCGAACTGAAAAATGAACTCGTGGCGCAGGGCTATGCGTTTACCTCCGAGACCGATACGGAAACCATCGCCCATCTGATTGCCGAACAATTGAAACAATCCCCCGATCTGGCGGAGGCCGTGCGTCTGGCCTGCCGGCGTTTGAAGGGCGCTTACGCCATTGCCGTCATTTCCGAACGGTCGCCGGGTCAGGTGGTGGCAGCGCGGGAAGGGTCGCCCCTGTTACTGGGCGTGGGGGAGGAAGGGCACTATGCCGCGTCCGATACATCGGCGTTGTTGCAGGTAACGCGCCGGATGATTTATCTGGAAAACGGCGATGTCGCCGATCTGCGCCCGAATGGTTTTTCCATCTCCCGGCTGGACGGGCAGCCGGTCAGTCGCCCGGTCGTGGTTTCCCAGCTTGCCGCCGACGCGGTGGAACTGGGGCATTACCGCCACTATATGCAAAAGGAAATTTTCGAGCAGCCCGAAGCCCTGGCGAATACGCTGGAAATGGTCAGCGCCACGGAAAGTCTGCAAGCGGGGTTGTTTGGCGCGGATGCCGTCGACATTTTTGGACGGGCCAAATCGGTGCTGATTCTGGCTTGCGGCACCAGCCATCACGCGGGCATGGTCGCGCGGTACTGGATTGAGCAGATCGCCAGAATTCCGGTCAATGTGGAATTCGCCAGCGAATACCGTTATCGGCATTCCGTACCTGATCCTGAACAACTCATCATTGCCATTTCCCAATCGGGCGAAACCGCCGACACACTGGCTGCCCTGCGTCACGCCAGAAATCTGGGGCAGCCGATGACGCTGGCGATTTGCAATGTCGCCGAATCCGCCATCGTGCGTGAATCGACCTTGCGTTTTATCACCCGCGCCGGGCCGGAGATCGGTGTTGCTTCCACCAAAGCATTCACCACGCAGCTTGCCGTCCTGTTCCTTCTGGCGTTGGCGCTCGCCAAACAGCAGGGGCGGCTCCCCGCCGCCGGGGAAGCCCAGCATCTGCAAGCGCTGCGCCATCTGCCCGTCGCCGTTCAGAACGTGCTGGCCCTGGAGCCGGAAATCGCCGCCTGGGCGCGGCGTTTCGCCAACAAACAACACGCCCTGTTTTTAGGGCGCGGACGCCACTTCCCCATCGCGCTGGAAGGGGCGTTAAAACTCAAGGAAATCTCCTATATCCACGCCGAGGCGTATCCCGCCGGAGAACTCAAGCACGGCCCGCTGGCGCTGGTGGATAAAGAAATGCCCGTCGTCGCCGTCGCGCCCAATGATGAGTTGCTGGAAAAACTCAACAGCAACCTTCAGGTCGTCCGCGCCCGTGGCGGCGAACTCTATGTGTTTGCCGATCAGGGCTGCCAGATACAGGAGAGCTACCGGAACGACGCTGACGTACACATCCTCGCCCTGCCCGAACACTACGGCCCTCTCTCGCCCATCCTGCATGTCGTGCCCCTGCAATTGCTCGCCTACCACGCGGCGCTGATTAAAGGCACGGACGTGGATAAACCGCGCAATCTGGCGAAGTCGGTCACGGTCGAATAACGAATCCCGCATGCCCAGCCTCAACTTCGCGTCACGATCCCACTCAACGCGGTTCGCCGCCCTTCTGATTGCCATGATCCTGGGCAGTCACGCATCGGCACAATCAGCGCAGACGGCATCGAGTCTTCCTCCCGCCGTCGTGCGGGCGCTGGCGACGGCAAAAATCCCGGAAAGCGCCGTCGCGGTGACGGTGCAGGCGCTCGACCAGAACGCGCCGCTGCTTGTTCACAACGCGCAAACGCCGATGAATCCCGCTTCGGTGATGAAACTCGTCACCACCTACGCGGCGCTGGAAATGCTCGGCCCCGCCGCGACCTGGCAGACGAGTGTCTGGAGCGAGGCGCTGCCCGACGCAGGCGGCAATCTGCATGGCAATCTTTATGTGCGGGGCAGCGGCGATCCCAAGCTGAATCTGGAAAATTTCTGGATATTGCTGCGCCAGTTGCGAGCGCGTGGCGTGCAGCGCATCAACGGCGATCTGGTGCTCGACCGCTCGCGCTTTACCCTGCCGCCATACAATCCCGCCGCTTTCGACAACCGTCCGCTGCGCGCCTACAACGTAGGGCCGGATGCGCTGCTGGTCGATTTTTACGCCATGCGCTTCATCCTGCGGCCGGAAGGCAACGCGATACGTTTCATCAACGAGAGCACGAACGACAATCTGCAAGTCGTGACGCAGCTCACCCCCGGCAAAGGCGGTTGCGATGGCTGGCGCGACCGTCTGAACATCCGTACCCAACCGGGAAGGCTGGAAATCAGCGGCAAGTACCCGATCAGTTGCGGCGAAAAAGTCCTGCTGCTCTCTCCCTTGCCGCCGGAAACCCACATTGAAGGACTGTTTCGCGCCCTCTGGCGGGAAATGGGGGGCAACCTGAAAGGGCGGGTGCGCACGGGAAAAGTTCCGGCCAACGCCACGCTGCTGGCGCAACAAAGCTCGCCGCCGGTGGCCGAGATCGTGCGCGACGTGAATAAATGGAGCAACAACGTCATGGCGCGCCAGCTTTTTCTGGCCTTGAGCGGAGAAGACGGCACACCCGGCGCGGCAGCGCAGCGGACAGGCGCATGGTTGCGCGGCATGGGGTTGAATTTTCCTGAACTGGTGCTGGAAAATGGTTCGGGACTGTCGCGGCGGGAGCGCATCAGCGCCGAACACCTGAACCGCCTGCTCGTTGTCGCGTGGCAAAGCGCGATCATGCCGGAATTCGTCGCCTCCCTGCCCATCGCCGCCGTAGATGGCACCATGCAAAAACGTCTGTACGGCACCCCCGCCGCCGGTCGCGCCCATATCAAAACCGGCACCCTGGATGGCGTAAAAGCGGCGGCGGGCTATGTACAGGACGAACGGGGAAGACGCTACGCGGTGACATTCCTGATTAATCACGCCAATTCAGGTCGGGGGGAACGGGCGGTGGATGAACTGCTGGTTTGGGTGGCTTCGGGGAGCAGGTAGTCAGGGATCAGGGCTTTCAAGCTCGACGAAGTGCGCGAGGCCCTGTCCGAAATCGGCGTTACCGGCCTGACCGTGAGCGAGGTCAAGGGTTTTGGTCGTCAAAAAGTAAGCAAAAAACACTCAAAAGTAGGGCGCTTTCTCCGAAAGCGCCGTCGTTGATATGCGGCGCGCTCGGAGAGAGCGCCCTACCTGAACCATCCTGCCTGAATCCCCCTTGTTACTGCCATCAGTCCGCTGCCTTCCGGTTATAATTCCGCCTTTTTTCCGCTGCGCCCCCAACTTTCGGAGTCTCATAAGAATGAATATCGAAGCCCTGTCGATTGGCAAGGATGTCCCCGATGATTTCAATGTCGTCATCGAAATTCCCGCGCATACGCCGGGAATCAAGTTCGAGCTGGATAAAGCCTCCGGTTGCGTGCTGGTCGCCC
>JAISRR010000089.1 GCA_031273565.1 Zoogloeaceae bacterium
AGGGCGCTTTCCAGGTAGGGCGCTTTCCAGGGTAGGGCGCTTTCCAGGTAGGGCGCTTTCCAGGTAGGGCGCTTTCTCCGAAAGCGCCGCAGGTCAACAACGGCGGTTTCGGAGAAACCGCCCTACCTTTGCGCCGCAGTCAACAACAGCGTGGGTAGCAGGTCAACAACGGCGGTTCCTACGATCCCCCCCACCTGAACCCGCCCTGTCACAATCGTGCAGAAGCGGGTCAATCATCAATCTCATGCGGGATAAATTCCCGCGTTATTGTTCCGCATAAGCCGACAGTGTTTCCACATCCCCTGTCCACGCATAGGCGGCCAGCAGGGGTTCGTCGCTGGCTTGCATGGCGTGAATGATGTTTGACGGGTGCAGGATGAGCGTGCCGGGCGGGTGTTCCCGCGTGATGCCCTCCGCCGTCCAGCGCGCCGTGCCAAAGAGGACGAGATAGGTTTCGACCGCCGGATGGTAATGCGCCGGATAGAGCAGGCCGGGGCCGATGGCCGTCAAGCCGATGCAGACTTTTTCACTTTTGAAGGGCGCGATGGGGCCGACCAGTTCCGCCCAGGCCATGCGCTCGCCGATGTCGGGCGCGTCGGCGCGTGTTTCGTAGCTGTACCGCCAGGGCAGGGCGTCGAGATGGGGCAGAAAGGCGGCGAGCACCTCGTTATCCTTTGCGCTGACGCCCACTTGCTGCAAGTGCCGGATCACGGGATGCCCGCTGGCTTGCAGGTGTTTTTCATCGGCTTTTGAAAAATCGACATCGGCCAGCAGCGCCAATATATGTTCCAGTTCAGCGGCGACAGGGGCGCTTTCCTTGCCCGGGGCGAGGCGTTCGGCAAAATGTTGCCGCACGGCGTCGACGGCGGCGAGCGCGGCGTGGGATGAGAGCGCCATATCAGACAGGGCGTGAGCGCAGGACGGCGACCGTGTGACCGATGCTTTCGCCCCGCCGGTAGGCGCTCCAGGCTTCGGCAGGGGAAAGCTGGTCGGGAACCAGACGCGCTTCAAGTTCAAGCGCCTTTTGACCGGAATCCGCCAGCGCCACATCGGCAAAGACTTCCGCAAGACGCGCGGCGCGATAAAAATGATAGGGGCCGAGTCCTGCTTCCTGTTGGGCAAGGTGCCCGGTGAGGATCGCTTCGGTTTCGGTCTGCACTTTCCAGCCATAGGTGAAAATTTCGCCGCGATAGCCCGCCGCGCTCGCCATATCGAGCAACACGGCGAGGGGCACGCGCGCGCCCAGCAGCGAAAGCACCGAGCCTTCAGGGGCGAGAAAATCACGCGCCTGCAACAGGGCGACATAGTGCAGCGCGAGCAGATTGCGCTTCAGCGCCTCCGGCACCGACTCGCGGCGCGGCGGCACGAAGCTGGAACTGACGCGGGCGGTGGCGATTTCTTCGGCGTCATCGATGGGGATGTTGGGCAGATTTTCGTAAATAATCCGGTAACGCGGGCTTTGTGCCGCCAGCGGCGCGAGCAGATCGCCAAAACCGGATTGCAGCGCGATGCGCGCCGGGTCGCGCAGGTTGTTGCGGATATTGGCGACGGCGGCGGCGACGACTTCTGCGTGCACATCGGTTACGCCGATTTTGGTCGCGCCCAGGGTTTCGATGGCGGCAAGCGCGTCCAGTCCGACGCCCGTGCCGATGCTGCAAAAGCTTTCCTGCGCGCCTTCGCGCTCGCGGATGAGCTTAAAGGCAGGGGTGGCGATGGTGGCGACCCAGTCGCTCAACAGGTCGTCCACGCGCGGTTGAAAGGCGCGTTCGGTGGTTGTAATGACAAGCTCATCGCGCAGATGTTGCGGCGTGGCGGCAAGGCGCAGATAGGGAGCAGCGGCAATGTGGAGCGTGGAATCTGACATGGTGTGTAAAGGGTTGTGGGTGAAGTGAAAAAGGATTCAGGGAAGCTGCGGTACTTGCTTTTCTCGTCCTGGTGTGCGCACAGTAGTAGCCTACGAGGGCTATCCGTGCACGCTGGCGTATTGTCTTGCTGAACCACGCCCTCCGCCCCTTCGGGCTGTACAGGGGCGGAGGGCGTGAGGCGGATCAGGCCGCGAGCGCCTGGTCGAAATCCGTAATCAGGTCGTTGATGTCTTCGAGGCCAACGGTGACGCGAATCATGTCCGGCGAGATGCCCGCCGCGCGGAGTTGTGCTTCGTTCATCTGCGCGTGCGTGCTGGAAGCCGGGTGCAATACGCCGGTGCGGGCGTCGGCCACATGCACCACCAGCGCCGCCACTTTCAGCTTTTTCACGAAACGGCGCACCGTGTCCAGATCGCCCTTGACGCCAAAGGTGAGCATGCCGCTCCCGTTCTTGTGGCGGAAATATCGGGCGATGCGTTTTTTGCCGGTAGCATCCAGTCCCGGATAATTCAGCCACGCGACTTTGGGATGCCTGGCAAGGAATTTGGCGAGCGCGAGCGCGTTTTCGCCGTGGCGCGGCATCCGTAAATGCAGGGTTTCCAGCCCAAGATTGAACAAAAAGGCGTTCAACGGCGCGAGGCAACCACCGAAATCGCGCAGGAATTGGGCGCGCGCCTTGATGAGAAACGGCGATTGCGGGAATTTTTCGGTGTATGCCACGCCGTTGTAGGTCGGGTCGGGCGTGGTGAAATCCGGGAACTTGCCGTTCGCCCAGTCAAAATTGCCGCCGTCAATGACCGCGCCGCCAACGCTTGTGGCATGGCCATCAATGTATTTTGTGGCGGAATAGGTGACGATGTTGGCGCCATGCTTAAACGGTTGGCACAACCAGGCGGTGGCCAGCGAATTATCGACGATGAAGGGAATGCCATGCTTTTGGGCGATACGGGCGAGCTTGTCGAAATCGAGAATGGAGAGGCCGGGATTACCGATGGTCTCGCCGAAGATGAGGCGGGTTTCAGGCCGGACCAGTTTTTCAATGTCGCGGGCGGCGGCGTCGGCATCAAAAAAAGTCGTGTTAACGCCGAATTTTTTGAGCGTGGCGTTCAGCAGGGTAAAGGTGCCGCCATAAAGCTGGGTCGCCGCCAGAATGTGATCGCCGGATTTGACGATATTGGAAATCGCCAGCAGGTTCGCGGCCTGCCCCGAAGCCGTCGCCACCGTTGCCGCGCCGCCTTCGAGCAGATTCAGCCGCCCCTCGAATCCCGCGACGGTCGGATTACTGGTTCGGCTGTATTTATGGCCGAACGCCTGCAAGGTCATGATCCGGTTGACGTGGTCGATGTCGTCGTATTTGTACGTCGTGCTCTGGATAATCGGCAGAATGCGCGGCTCGCCAAATTTGGGATCGTAGCCGCCCTGAATGCAGAGCGTATCGAAGGCAAGCGGCGCTTCCTGAACGACAGGCACGGTGGTTTTTGCGGGCGATTTTTTGGCAGCGGTTTTCGGCATGGCGACACCAGAGCAAGGTGAAAGGCAGCGAGTATACGACTCAGAACTGTTGCGAATGAGACGCTTGCTAGAACGATTCGTTAGATTGATAGAACGGAAAGGTATTATCAACGCAAGGCATTAAGCAGAACGCGCTGTTTCCGGTATCCTGCGCCTCGCAATCAATCCACTTGCAGCAACGCCGCCGCCGCCGGTTCGCTCAAAATCAAATCCAGCTTCATGCTGGCGCGGGTCATGCCGCAGAAGAGGCGGTTTTTTATCGTCTCGCTCAACGCGGTGAAATCAATTTCGGTGAAGATCACCGCTGGCGCGTGTTGTCCCTTGAAGCGATAGATGGAATCCACCAGCACCTCGCCTTCTTCCACCACCTGCTGACCTTTTTCGTCGTATTCGCCGGTAAAGCGTTTCAGGGAGAAGCCCGCCAGATTGCGCCACTGCAACATCCGCGAATGTTTGAAACCGTGGAAACTGATGAGCGCAATCTGTTCCGGCGCGAAGCCGGATTTTTGCAGATTCGACAGACATTTTTCAATCAGCGCCGCCAACTCGCTGCCGTCTTGATAGGTGTGAATATCCACCTCAAGACCGGGGATGGGATTGCTTGCCCTGATTTCCGCTGTCGGAATATCCAGAAAAGTGTGCAGCGCGGTCACCACGCTGCGCGGATTCCTGAAATTCTGGCTGGCATGGAGCGTAACGCCATGCGAATGCCGGGTCGCAAAATCGGCAGCGGGTTTACCGTAAAGATTCTGGCGCGGGTCTTCCAGCCAGAGTAGACGGGCGTCGGGCAGCAACAGACGGTCGATGAGTTCCACCCAGCGCGGGGAAAAATCCTGCCCTTCGTCCACAATTACCGCTTTGAAACGAAAAGCCTCCGGTATCTCGTGATTTAACACTGCTTCCGCCAGGGCATCCCAATCCGCCGATTGCGGGGCAAAATCGGTAGGCAAAATCCCCTGCGCCAGCGCAATATCCCGGCACAACTGGTAAAACGTCGCTACGCTGGCATTTTGAGGAAGCGGCGCAAGTAATGCGGTAATGCGGTCTGCCAATGGGCGGTTGAAGCAGGTGAGCAACACGGCGTCCCCTGCGGCTGCGGCATGGCGAAATTCCTTCAATGCCGCCTGCGTTTTGCCACTGCCTGCCGTACCGCGCACGCAGAGGCGGTAGGGCGCAAAATGGAGTTGCGCGAGCGTATCCGCCAGGCCATCCGCCAGTTGTACGTAATGCCGCGCCTGTTTTTCCAGATGGGCATTCACATCCGGCTCAAGGCGCAAATCGTCGCAGAAAAACTCAAAAATGCGTTTGTGAGCAACCGGATCGGCGGGCTTTCCGGAGAGCATTTCCACCACAATCTCCGGTAACTGCTCGCGCCGCGAGGCATCCACGATGCGCGTTTTATCCAGACTGACCGCGTTCAGGCTTTGCAGACGGTAATCCGGGCAATAAATCAGGTAATCCACCTCCAATGGCTTGCCGTGGTGCACTCGCTTGAATTTCTCGCGTAGCTGCTCAACCGAACGCCCGATTTGCCGGGCAACATTCTTTGCCGTGCTGCCATAGTGTTTCACCAGCCCTTCCGGCGTTTCTTCCAGGCCGCCGTTCTTCTGTTCAATCACCAGAATCCTGCCACTCGGATGCAGAATGCAAAAGTCGATTTCTCCCCACTGCGTGTAATGCTTCGCCGCATTCGTCCAGTGCAGACTATGGAACACGGTCAACTCATCCGGCAGGCGTTCAGCCAGCAGTTCCAGCGTTTGAAACTCGCCGGCGTGGGTGGAGGCGGCGGATAAACGCCAGTCGGTAGGCAGGATGGTCGGCATATCAGGGGTCGGGAAAGGTGAAGCGGGGATTTTACAGAGTACAGACAAAGGTCGCACATGCTACCGCCCCCGGGAACAGGGGCAGAGCATCAAAATTCAAGTCAGGCACCAATATAGCTGCCGCAGGGCAACCAAAACCCAACGCCCTCCGTCGGCTACGCCGCCACCTTCCTCGGAGCGGGAGGCTTTGGGTAGGGCGCGCTCTCCGAGCGCGCCGCATGTCAACGAACGGCGGTTTCTACGATACCGCCCTTGTATTATGAACTGCCCTCAAAGGTTACAGGTTTTGTGTGAGCGTGAAAGCGTGGAGGGCGTAGCCCGTAACGCTTTCACGCTCACACGCC
>JAISRR010000182.1 GCA_031273565.1 Zoogloeaceae bacterium
AAATCCTTTACGAATCCCGTGACGGCATTGCCGAAATCACGCTCAATCGTCCCGAAAAATACAACACCCTGACCCATGAGGCGGTGGATCAGTTGCACGCGGCCTGGCAGCGTTTCAACGCGAGCGATGACCGTGTCGCCATCCTGAGTGGCGCGGGCGACAAGGCGTTTACCGCTGGCGCGAATCTCAAGGACATTCCGCATGACCTCTTCCGGGCGATTCCCGGCGTCGGCGTTCCCGTCAGGAAGCCGGTCATCGTCGCGGTCGCCGGGCTGGTGGTGGGCGGCGGGCTGGTGTTCGTGCAGATGGCCGACTTGGTAGTGGCGGCAGAAAACACCAGATTTTCCTACCCGGAAGCCAAAGTGGGTTTCGCGGGCGGGCTGATTGCTTCGCTTGCCGCCCGGATTCCGCACAAGGCCGTCATGGAACTGCTGCTGGTCGGCGACCCCATAGACGCGCGCCGCGCCTATGAAATCGGTCTGGTCAACCGGGTCGTCCCCGTCGGGCAACAGCTTGAAACGGCGCGGGAACTGGCGCGAAAGATCGCCGCCAACGCGCCGCTGGTGCTTGAACTCCTCAAGGATTTCGTCGGTCAGGTCATCCCCAGGGGGCCGACCGAAGCCGCCGGGATCGCCCGCGCCCGCATCCTGGACGACATCAACGCCTCCGCAGATTTCGCGGAGGGCATCGACGCCTTTACCGAAAAACGCGCCCCGAAGTTTACGGGACGTTGAGCTTTATTCAGGAGTTTTCCTCATGTCCTTACCCGTTCGTATTCTTGCCGCCTGCCTGCTGACCCTTGGTCTTGCCGCTGCGCCCGCGCTTCAGGCGCAAGGCAATGCCTGGCCCAACAAACCCATCCGCCTGATTGTGCCGTTTCCACCCGGCGGCGCGGCTGACACTATTGGCCGTCTTTACGGGGAAAAACTCGCGATTATCCTGAAACAGCCCGTCATCGTGGAAAACAAGGCCGGCGCGGGCACCGCCATTGCCGCCGAATTCGTGGCCCGCTCGGCCCCGGATGGCTATACCCTCTCCATCGCGCCTGCCGGTCAATTGACCCTGTTGCCCAATCTCAACAAGAAAGTCGCCTACGATCCGTTCAAGGATTTCGCGCCGGTATCCCTGCTGGCCACCGTGCCCTATATTGTCGCCGCCAAAAACGAATTGCCCGTCAGAAACGCCGGGGAACTCGTGACGCTGGCCAGATCCCGCCCCGGAAGCATCACCTATTCTTCCTGCGGCAGCGGCACCATCTGCCATCTGGCGGGCGAACTGTTCAAGACCCAGACCGGCGTCGACATCCTGCACGTTCCCTACAAGGGCAGCGCCCCGGCGATTACCGCCCTGCTGGGCGGCGAGGTCGATCTGGCCTTTGACACCCTGACCGTGCTCTCGCCCCAGGTCAGGGCAGGCAAGGTCAAGGCGCTGGCCATCACCAGCGCGGAACGTTCCCCCCTCCTGCCCGATATCCCGACTTCCGCCGAAGCGGGGCTGTCCGGCTTCGAGGTGGACTCATGGTTCAGTCTGGTCGTGCCCGCCGGTACGCCCAAAGAGATCGTGCACAAGCTCAATGCCGCGCTGGGCGACATTTCGCGGCAACCGGAAGTCCGGGAAAAATTTTCCGCTTCGGGCCTCTCCGCCCTGCACAGCACGCCGGAAAAACTGGCGCAACTCATCCAGAGCGACCATGCCCGCTGGGCCAGGGTGATCGCCGCTTCCGGCGCGACGCTGGATTGAGCCAGGAAAAGGAGAATCCCATGAGCGCAGAAAATACCCTGAGCCGCAGCGACGCAGCATGGAATGCCCGCGTCGAACTCGCCGCCGCCTGCCGGCTGACGCACCTGTTCGGCTGGACGGACTTGCTGGCGACGCACATTTCCATTCGCGTGCCGGGCCGTCACGACCGTTATCTGGTCAATCCGCTGGGCCTGCTGTTCGACGAGGTCAACGCGTCCTCCATACTGGAAGTCGATCTGGAAGGTCAGGTCATCGGCAACCTGTATGGCGGCAAGGGCGATCTCAATCCCGCCGGAACGGTCATTCACGGCGCGATTCACGCCACCGGCACGCCGGAAGCCGAAGCCGTCATCCACCTGCATTCGCGGGAGGGCGTAGCGGTTTCCTGTCAGGCGGGCGGGCTGTTACCGCTGACGCAGATGTCACTGATGATTCTGGGTGACGTGGCCTATCATGATTTTCAGGGAGTGGTGCTGGACAACACGGAACGGCAAAGCCTGCTCGCGGATCTTGGCAACAAACACACGCTGATTCTCAGAAACCACGGCACCCTCAGCATAGGCCGCAACATGCAGGAAGCCTTCTCGCGCATCTGGCGTCTGGAACGCGCCTGCCGCTTCCAACTGGCGGCGCAATCCGCGGGCGTTCCCCTGCAAGCCCTGCCGCCGCAAGTCATCGAACGCGGTCTCCGCCAGGCTGACATCATTTTCAACGACAAGGCGGCCTTCCTCCCCGTCGGCAAACGTGAATGGGCGGCATTGTTGCGCCGTCTGGATCGGGAACTGCCGGGATACCGGGAGTGAAGCGTCAGGAATTGGCGAACGCGGCGTTCCCGCTGCATCACGCCAGCGCGACGCACAGCGCCCCCGGGCGGCAAAGGCGGAATGCTGCCATGACAGAGAATGACCGCCCCTGAACAAGGGAATCGAGGCGCCTGACGCCGGTTGAATGACGATCGCCGCACAAGCCTCCGCCCCGCAAAACCGCGCAACGGGGTTACGCAACCGCCGCACTGGTTGATGTCGACGCGGGCCGCGTTTATGTAAACGCAAACCGGGTTTACGTAAACGCGAATCGGGTTGACCTCCACACGAGCTGGTTCGACCTCCGCGCGGGACAGGTTGTGGAACAGGCGTGGGTTCGCGCGCCTGCATCCCGGGAGTGCGGGGGGGACCACGGCACAGGCGTCAGGCTCAGAAGCGGTAATTCGCCTGTACACCGCCGCTTACGCCTTCGTTTTTGCCCGTGTAAGCCGTTCAGGCCGAGGTTGAGCGAGAACGGGCTGTTGGCGTTAAGGCCAAGCCTAATTCCGCGCT
>JAISRR010000194.1 GCA_031273565.1 Zoogloeaceae bacterium
GGGAATGTTGGAGCTGATGCCGCGAATCACGAAGGCGTTCAGGGCGTCGCGCATCCGGATGATGGCCTCGTCGCGGGTTTTGCCGTGTACGATCAGCTTGGCGATCATGGAGTCATAGAACATGGAAATCTCGCCGCCTTCATAGACACCGGTATCCACGCGCACATCCCGGGTTTCGGGCGGCGGATTGAACCAGGTGAGCCGCCCGGTGGAAGGTAAAAAGCCCCGGAAGGGATCTTCGGCATTGATCCGGCATTCCATCGCCCATCCGTTGATTTTGACATCGCTCTGGGTAATGGAGAGCTTTTCGCCCGCCGCGACGCGGATCATCTGTTCGACAAGATCAAGCCCGGTGATGAATTCCGTCACCGGATGCTCCACCTGCAAGCGGGTGTTCATTTCCAGAAAGTAAAAATCCTTGTTGGCGCCAACGACGAATTCCACTGTGCCGGCGGATTCGTATTTCACGGTACGGGCCAGCGCCACGGCCTGCTCGCCCATCGCCTTGCGGGTGGCCGGGTCAAGGAAGGGGGAGGGCGCTTCTTCGATGACCTTCTGATGACGGCGCTGGATCGAGCATTCGCGTTCGTTCAGGTAAACGTAGTTGCCATGCGCGTCACCCAAGACCTGAATTTCGATGTGACGCGGCTCGACCACAAACTTTTCGATGAACACGCGATCATCGCCAAAGGAATTTTTCGCCTCGTTAACACAGGAGGCGAATCCCTCATGCGCCTCCTTGTCGTTCCAGGCAACGCGCAGCCCCTTGCCGCCCCCGCCGGCGGAAGCCGTTATCATGACGGGGTAGCCGATTTTTCTGGCGATTTCCACCGCTTCATCGGGGCCGGAGATGGCTTCGTTGTGGCCGGGAATGGTGTTGACGCCCGCTTCCAGCGCGATTTTCTTGGATTCGATCTTGTCGCCCATCTTGCCGATGGAATAGTGCTTCGGGCCGATGAACTTGATGCCTTCTTCTTCGAGCCGTCGGGAAAATTCCTCGTTCTCGGAAAGGAAACCATAGCCGGGATGCACGGCTTCCGCGCCGGTTGTCTTGCAGGCTTCGATGATCCTGTCCATCACCAGATAGGATTCCCTGGAAGGCGCGGGGCCAATACAGATGGCTTCGTCGGCCAGTTCCACATGCAGGGCGTCTTTGTCCGCCTCGGAATACACGGCAACGGTCTGGATGCCCATCTTGTGGGCAGTCTTGATAACGCGGCAGGCAATCTCGCCGCGATTTGCAATCAGGATTTTCTTGAACATGGTGTGTGCCCTCCCGGCAATCAAAGCGGAATATTGCCGTGCTTGCGCCACGGATTTTCCAGTTGCTTGTCTTTCAACATCGCCAGAGAACGGCAAATGCGTTTTCTCGTGGCGTGCGGCATGATGACATCGTCGACAAAACCGCGACTGGCGGCCACAAAGGGATTGGCGAATTTGTCCTTGTATTCGGCCTCGCGCGCGGCGAGCTTTTCCGGGTCGTTCTTTTCTTCGCGGAAAATGATCTCCACCGCGCCCTTGGCTCCCATGACGGCGATTTCAGCGGAAGGCCAGGCCAGATTCACGTCGCCGCGCAGGTGCTTGGACGACATCACGTCATAAGCGCCGCCATAGGCCTTGCGGGTAATCACCGTCACCTTGGGCACGGTGCATTCAGCATAAGCGTAGAGCAACTTCGCGCCGTGCTTGATAATGCCACCGTATTCCTGCGCCGTGCCGGGCAGGAAACCGGGCACATCCACAAAGGTGATGACGGGAATGTTGAAGGCGTCGCAAAAACGCACGAAACGCGCCGCCTTGATCGAGGATCTGATGTCCAGACAGCCCGCCAGCACCATCGGCTGATTGGCGACGATGCCCACCGTGGAACCGCTCATGCGCCCGAATCCGGTGATGATGTTGCGGGCGTATTCGGTCTGCGTCTCGAAGAAATCGAAATCGTCGACCACCTTGACGATCAATTCCTTCATGTTGTAGGGCTTGTTCGGATTGTCCGGCACCAGCGTATCCAGCGACAGATCTTCGCGGTCGGCGGGATCGTTGGTCTTTTGCATCGGCGGCAGTTCCCGGTTGTTGCCGGGCAGGAAGTTCATCAGGCGACGCAGGTAGGTAATGGCCTCCACATCGTTTTCAAAGGCCAGGTCGGCCACGCCGGATTTGCTGCTGTGCGTCACCGCGCCACCCAGTTCCTCGGCGGTCACTTCCTCGTGCGTCACCGTCTTTACCACATCGGGGCCGGTCACGAACATGTAGGACGAATCCTTGACCATGAAAATGAAATCGGTCATGGCCGGGGAATACACCGCACCGCCCGCGCACGGCCCCATAATCATGGAAATCTGCGGAATCACGCCGGAGGCGAGCACATTGCGCTGGAAGATATCGGCATAACCGGCGAGCGAAGCCACGCCCTCCTGGATGCGTGCGCCGCCGGAATCATTGAGGCCGATCACGGGCGCGCCGACTTTCATGGCGTGATCCATGATCTTGCAGATTTTTTCGGCATAGGCTTCGGAGAGCGCGCCGCCGAACACGGTAAAGTCCTGCGAGAACACGAAAACCAGGCGGCCATTAATCATGCCGTAGCCCGTCACCACGCCGTCGCCGGGAATCTTTTCGGCCTTGTCCATGCCGAAATCCACGCAACGGTGCTCCTTCAATGTATCCCATTCCTCAAAAGTATCGGGGTCAAGCAGCAACTCGATACGCTCGCGGGCGGTGAGCTTGCCCTTTTTGTGCTGGTTGTCGATGCGCTTCTGGCCTCCGCCCAAGGAGGCGGCCTCGCGCTTTTCTTCCAACCGTCGGATGATGTCATGCATACGGAATCTCCTAGAAAAGATCAGGATTCTGGATTGAGAATTTTCCCGCGTCCGCGCTCATGGCGTCCAAAAGCCCGAAAGCGGCAGCGGTTGGGGTAATACTTCCTGACGCCACCTTCTGGGTGACTCCTGGCAGTGCATCTTTTACAGCGGGGTGCCGCTGAAAATACTGGTTCAGACCGGAATGTATGAGTTGCCACATCCAGTCGACCGCCTGACGGCGGCGTTTTTCCCCGAACTCCCCGGTCGGGATCAGGGTTTCCTTGTAGCGTAACACTTCTGCCCAGAATTCCTTCAGTCCTTCCTTTTTGAGGGCGCTCGCCAGCAATACCGGCGGCGTCCAGTTCAGCGAGGAAGGCCGCAGAAAGTGTAATGCGTTGTTCCATTGCGACCGCGCCACCTGCGCGGCGGTCGGGTCAATGTCGGCCTTGTGGATGACCACCAGATCGGCAAGCTCGACGATGCCCTTCTTGATGGCCTGCAATTCGTCACCCGCATTGGGCAGTTGCAGGAGCGTAAAGAGATCGACCATACCCGCGACCGTGGTTTCCGATTGTCCCACGCCCACAGTCTCGACGATGATGACGTCAAAACCCGCCGCTTCGCAGAGCAGCATGGCTTCCCGCGTTTTTTCGGCCACGCCGCCCAGGCTGCCCGCTGAGGGCGAGGGGCGAATGAAGGCTTCCTCGCGCTGACAGAGCGTCTCCATGCGGGTCTTGTCGCCCAGAATGGCGCCGCCGTTGATGGAGGAGGAAGGATCAATCGCCAGCACCGCCAGCCGGTGGCCGCGATCAATCAGGTGATTGCCCAGCGCCTCGATGAAGGTGGATTTCCCCGCCCCCGGCGCGCCGGAAATGCCGACGCGGATGGTCTTGCCGGTATGGGGCAGGAGTTCGTTCAGCAAACACCGCGCCCGTTCCTGATGGTCAGGCCGGGTCGACTCGATCAGGGTAATCGCCTTGGCAAGCGCGCG
>JAISRR010000018.1 GCA_031273565.1 Zoogloeaceae bacterium
TCAGGCCGTCGCCGGAACCGGCAAGCGATCCACGCCGCTTCATCTTTTTCAGGATTACGGAAACGGCAATCGCTTCGATCGCCGGCACTATTACGCATGCCATGTCATCATCTCCATTAGAAGCTGCCAAAAAATTACCGCGCTTGCCATCCGGGCCAAACGAGGCGCCCGCTTCCTCGCCACGCGACGCGCTGTCTCGTCGCCATGCTACTGCCTCGGCTGGCTGCGCTCGCTCTATTTTTCGAGACAGCTTCCGGGCCGCGCCGCGATATTCTACAGCGTTCCCCGTTTTTCCGTATGGCGACTCCCGCGTCGCGCAGGGGGATGGCATGAATGCCATCATCGTAGACCAAACGATCAAGTCGCACTACTTGCCGTCCTCTGGGTAAAACCCGTTCTGCCGTCCATGGCCGGTATCAGCGGCGGGTTGCCCTGTCCGTTACTGATGGCAAATCCAAGGCATCGAGAATGAGCGGAGCGACGCGCAGGGAACCGCTTGTGCTGAGATGGTTATTATCATAATACAACAGTTGTCCGTCCCGATAACCGTGGCATTCAATCTTGTCGCAAAACAAGGGTTCCGGGTCGATGATGTTCAGATCGTCATGTCGGCTTTTGACGGCGATAACCAGCTCGCGGTAGCGGCGCATTCGTTCCTGATAGATGGGGTAGGGTACTTCGCACCCTTGTTGGCGTGTCAGCGTGAGTGGGCGCGGCAGGCAATTCTGCGCTTGTACTCCCAACTCTGGAACCTGAAGGAGATAGGCCGCTTTGAAACCGTGCGCCTGAATTTTCAGAAAAGTATTCTCAAGGCTGCGTTGAAAAGCGATTTCCGGGGAAACAACAGTGCTGTCATCACGCAGACCGACTATTCTTGAACGCATCACGCCTGGTTCGGCAGGACCAAAGCCTTTCCCGGTAATGTACATCGGCCCACGCGACACCATGAGTAGATGAGTGACACGTGGCGTTTGCTCCAGAAAATCGAAGATAGCGTCAATTTTCTTCGCACAGTCATTTTGCAGATTATGCATGACAATTCCATCAAAAGGCAGGCAACTGTTTTCTCCCAGTAGCAGTGTACTGTAGCCGCGTTCGGACGCAAGCCTGGAAACTCCGTTATACAGTACGTGGGCATGTGAGTCGCCGACCAACGCGATTATGGGAGCACCGTTATCCAGAAAACGGCAGTATTCCGGCGCGTTGCCGTTGGGAAATTTTTCCAGGCATTGCGCATTCTGTTCTGGAGGCCATTTCAAATCTGCTTTGACGGCAAGCGTGATCTTGGCCGATTGCGGCATGAGCCGGGATAATAGATCGAATTCAACAACGCTGTATGAAGCCAGAAACAGGACGATCATCGAAGCGCACAACCCGGTCAGGACAATCTTTCTTTGGCGGCTGTTCCTTGAAACGGGGTTGCGTACCGGCACTTCGATAAAGCGCCAGGTGAGCGCCGCCAGCAGAAGCGAAAGCGCCGCGCCCGCCCACAACAGCGCCGGATGCGGCGAGCCGGATTCCATGATGCGGATGTAGGACAGCACCGGCCAGTGCCACAGATAAAGCGGGTAACTGATGAGGCCGATCCACACCAGCGGTTTCAGGCCCAGGAAGCGGTTGCCCAGGCAGCGCGTCCGGCTGGCGATCACCATGACCGTCCCGGCAACGGGAATCAGGGTCATCAGGCCGGGATAGGCCATGTTCCGCTTGTACAGGTACAGGCCGGAAAAAATGGCGGCTACCCCAATCAGCGACAAGGCATGATGTTTGAATTTCGGGGAAGGGGGTAAAGACAAAGACAGGCCTGCTCGGCTGTGGAACAGGGCCAGCGCCGCGCCCAGCAGCAGTTCCCAGACACGCGGGAAGGGATGAAAATACGTGGCGTCCGCATCCGCTGTCCCCATGTAGAGCGCGAAGAGCCATGAGGCGAGCAGCAGGCTGAACAACAGCAGGGCGACCAAGTCTCTGCGTTCCCCGCTGCCCGTGCGCCATGTCAGCAACATGAGCGCGGGCCAGGCCAGATAGAATTGTTCCTCGATGGAAAGCGACCACAGGTGCATCAGGGGCTTGGTGTAGACAGCCGCGTCAAAATACCCGGTCTCTTGCATGAGCCGGAAATTTTCCAGAAAGAGCATTGACCAGTAGGCGTGCCGGTTGAGTTGCGCGTATTCGACCGAGAACAGAGCAAAAACGCCGAAGACCAGCACCGCCAGCAGCACGGTAATCAGCGCCGGAAAAAGCCGCCGGATGCGGCGGGCGTAGAAGCGGGCAAAGCTGAAAGAGCCGTTGGCCAGCTCGCGGAACAGAATCGACGAAATCAGGTAGCCGGAAATGACGAAGAAAATATCCACGCCCAGAAACCCGCCCGGCAGGATCGAAGAGCTAAGGTGGTTGATGACGACGGCGAGTACGGCAACGGCGCGCAAACCATCGATGTCGGAGCGGTAACGGTGTTCTGGCATGGAGATCGGGGAGGGGGAAAAACATGCGGCAATTGGAATAGCTATCAACATGATACCTTATGCGTAACCCAAAGACGTTCTGGTTCCTTTGGAGCAGACGGTTTTTGGCAACATGGGATCGAGGACAGATGACGGTTCAGTTACAAGGCGCGGAGTGCCCGCAAATATTACTGTCTTCTGTCCTCTGTCCTCTGACCATCGCGGCCGTGAAATCAGCATGCGGTTTTCGTCAAAGTGAAGTTTGTAAGAACCTGCTCACGATCTTCTCTGGGAGCGCGGCAGGGCCATTGCACTCTGTGGCGTCGTTGGCGCCGTGGTTATTTTCCTGGGGCGCGGGTCTCCGAATCGCCTGGGCGTGGGCGCCAGACCGTTGGTGCACTCCGTAGGGCGGGAAAGCGCAGCGCCTCCCGTCGGTCGTTCGCTCCGGCGGCGCAGCCGCCGCTTATCATCTTCAACGGCCTTCGAATCATGCGGCGCGTTGCGCCGTAAAAAAGGACCGGCGGGAAGCGCTGCACTTTCCCGCCCTACCGAACCGTCGCTTCGAGGTGGACCTCGGCTTCGGGCCACGGAGCCTCCGGAACCTGGGAGCGCGGGGCTTCCAGGAATCCAAACCAAACAACCCCGACCGGCCTTCCCTGCCGCACCAAAAGCCTGATGTGTGAAACTACCGGGATTTTGCTATTCTATCGACTTGTGTCGGATTCCGTCGGATTTTGCTGGACGCCGGTCAAACACGTGAAAAATTGCGCGAATATGCCGATATTCAGCGGGAATGTCCCTCATGGCAATTCTTTATCTTGCGGCCATTGTGATCTGGCTGAAACGACTGTTTACACAACCTGGGAGTAAACGATATGGATC
>JAISRR010000021.1 GCA_031273565.1 Zoogloeaceae bacterium
TAAGTACGAGCGCCAGAAAGGCTAGATGGATGAATTGCAAGCTGGTGTTGAGTTTTCGTTCGCAGTTCTTCCAGAGCCTTCTGTTCTTCTCCAGCCAGGCAAAGCTGCGCTCGACAATCCAGCGTTTGGGCATGACCTTGAAGGTGTGCAGTTCGTTGCGTTTGGCAATCTGCACCGTGACCGGATCGCCCATACGCCTTGGGCGAACGGTTCCCCCGTGTCCGCTGTCACACAGCAGGCTTTTCACCCGCTTCAAATCCGGCTTGTTGCGCTCCAATGCCTCCAGCGCACCCTTCCTGTCTGTCACTTCGGCAGTCGTTACCGTTATCGCGTGTGGCAGCCCCTGCGTATCTACCGCAATGTGGCTTTGATGCCCGAACCGCGTCGTAACCCTTCTGGCTCGCCGTATCGCTGTTCTTCACGCTCTGCGCATCCACAATCAGGAACGTACTACTGGCGTTGCGCCCCTGTTTCGCACGAGCCGCGCCAACCTGATTTTTTTAATGCCCGCTCCAGCAGAGGCCGATCCCTTCCGTGTCCGGTGCGCTTGCGCGCTTGCTCCAACAGCGGACGTATCTGTTCGAACGGCTCATGACTTGTGTCACTGGGGTAGATGTTGGTTCGCATTCCCTGTTATTCCATAAGATCGTGAACAGGTTCTCATTGCCAATCACCACCCACTCATGCCCGCGAAGTTGATTTGCGTGGCGTTCACCGAGGTCGTGGGATAAGTTTTTCATTGTGACGTTTGCGCCGCAACCGGCAAGGCGACCAGCGCCAACGCCAGAACCAGCGGCTTTAATCTGCCGGTGTCATGCGACCCGGGGTAATGCCTACATCATTGCCCGGCCAGCGTTTGCGCTTCATGACGACTCCTTTGTGGAAGGGGAAAAAATGCGAAGCGGTGATTACACCGGCATGCGTGGTCAAAGGCAGGGCGCGCCCTGCCTTTGACCCCTGAAACTAGACCTTGAACAACGACACCACGCTGGAGACTTCCTCCGCCAATCGGGAGAGGCGTTGCGCGCCGCTGGCGGTTTCTTCGGCGGCGGCGTTATTTTCGTCGGTCATCTGGGCGATGCTCTCAACGTGACGCGCCACGTCCTGACTGGCCAGGCTTTGTTCTTTCAGGGCATTGGAGATTTCCGTCACCGCAGAGGAAACATTCTCCGCTTCGTCACGGATATGCTGGATGCGCTTACCCGCTTCCTGCGCCGAAGATTGCCCGGATTCCACCTGTTTGACCACCTGATCCATTTCATCGACCGCTTCATTGGCGGAAACCTGTATTTTGCCGATCATGACGCTGATGTCGCCGGTGGACTGCGCCGTGCGTTCGGCCAGTTTTCTCACCTCGTCGGCAACCACGGCAAAGCCACGACCCTGTTCGCCGGCGCGGGCAGCCTCGATGGCGGCGTTCAGGGCAAGCAGGTTGGTCTGGTCGGCAACTTCCTTGATGACCTGCACCACGCTGGTAATCTGCTGCGATTCTTCCCCCAGCGCCTTGATGACTGTGGAAGCCTTGGTCACCGTTTCCGCAATCGTATCCATTTCTTTTACCGTACGATTGATAATCTGTTCGCCCTGACTGGAGAGTTCACCCGCTTGCTGTGCCTGCGCCTGAGCGTCGCTCGCATTGCTGGAGACCGTATTGATGCTCTCCGACATTTCCTCAATGGAAGCCGCCATGGAAGAGGTGGAACTGCTCTGGCTGGCGGAACTTTGGGCAACCTGCTGCGCGGCGGTAGAGAGCGTTTCCACTGCATTGTCGACCTCAACCACTTTTTGCTGGATGCTTTGCAGGGATTGCTGCAAGCGTTCCATCATCTGGTTAAAGCCCACAACCATCTCGCCGACTTCATCGTTGCCATGCACATGCACCCGCAACTGGAGATTGTGCTCAGCCGCCACCTGCAACACCAGATCACGGGTTTCTTCGAGCGGTTTAACCACGGAGCGGAACATGGAGTACCCGATTCCCCCCACCAGCAACAGCATGCATACGATGACAGCGCATTGCGTATACTTCATTATCGTCGAGTTGTCCGTTGATTCCTCCATGACCCGAGCGCCCATCTCCGTGTTCAACTTGACAATCTGCTGAATGTCATTGACAAGTTCGATGCTGACCGGGAGAAGCGCCGCATTGCCCTCCCTGATTTGCTGATACAGGGCTTCCACTGTTTCCGGCCTGGGATTGTGCGCGACCTGCTCAGCGCTATCAATATTCTTTCTGACATAGGAGATCCACGCGGGCCATTTCTGGTTAAGATCCTCCCAGAAGGGCTTGACCTCAGGCGCATAGCCGGTTGCCTTGACAGACGCCAGCAATTCTTCGGCTTCTTCGATGGAGGCGCGAAACGGAACCAGCGCATCCAGAATCGCTTGCGATCCCGTCCCGTTCTCCATGGCCTCCTGAGTGGAAAGCAGAAGATAGGTATGCATGCGCAGATCACTGATGATTCTTGAAAACTCCAGAATCCGCTTAATCTTGGGCAGGCGTTCGTTGTAGATTACATTAATCGTTTTGTCAGAATCGGCGGTGGAATAAATTCCAAGACAACCGATGGATATCATGCCAATCAAGGCAATGACAACAAGGGCAATCAACTTGGTTTTGACTTTCATGACAAGCCTCCTGACTTTCGTATCGGGTGGGTGATGAACAAGGGAAGAGGTGGGAAACCCGATCGGACAATGAGCCTGTTACTGTAGAGAATACGTTGTGTCTTCTCTGTTTATGTTTGTAACAAATGACAAGATACAACGTCTCGCCGCCCCGGCCTGCTTGCGCCAGCCGCCAGAAACGGCGCGCCACCTCCGCCAGAAGCGCAAGCTGTGGTAGATTCAGCGTCGGCAGACTTTTGGTTTGCCACCCTTTTCATTTGTTCCGGGACAATGCCATGCGCGTTCTTGTCTGGGGGCTGCGCCTCCTGTTATTCCTGTTCCTGTTCCTTTTCGCCCTGAAAAACACGACGATTGTCAGCCTCGCTTTCTTTTTCGGACAGGTCTGGAAAGCGCCGCTGGCGCTGATGCTGCTGGCTTTCTTCGCCGCTGGCAGCCTGCTGGGGGCGCTGGCCATGACAGGTTCCCTGTTCAAGGCGCGGCGCGAAGTCGCCCGCCTGAAAACAGAAATCGAGCGCGCCAACGCTGCCGCTTCTGACGCCGCTATTGACGCCGCGACAGCCGCCATTTCCGCCGCCAACTCCGTGGAGACCTGATGGAACTGGAATACTGGCAACTGCTCATGTTGCCGCTTTTTTTCGCTCTGGGCTGGATCGCGGCGCGGGTGGACATTCATCATGTCGTGCGCGAATCCCGTGAACTGCCCCGTTCCTATTTTCAAGGCCTGAATTTCCTTCTGAGCGAACAGCCGGACAAGGCCATTGACGCCTTTCTGGAAGTCGCGCGCAGCGACACGGAAACCGTGGAGCTTAACTTCGCCCTGGGCGGACTTTTCCGTCGGCGCGGCGAAACCGAGCGTGCCGTCCGCATGCACCAAAACCTGATCGAACGCGACAATCTGGGCGAGGAAGTGCGCCTGCAAGCCTTGCTGGAACTGGGAAAGGATTACCTGAAAGCCGGCCTGCTCGACCGCGCCGAAGACATTTTTGAGAAATTGCGCACCTCTTCCCTGCAAGACGAGGCGCTGCGCCAGTTGATGGAAATCTACCAACTGGAAAAAGAATGGGAAAAAGCCATCGTCGTCGCCCGCCAGCGCGACGATCCCTGCTCCGGCAAGAACATTGCCCATTTTTATTGCGAACTGGCGGCCAATGAATTGATACGCTCGAATTTCGAGGCGGCGGAGGCGCATCTTGGCGAAGCGCAAAAAGCGCATCGGCAATGCGTGCGGGCGAACCTGCTGCTGGGCGATATCGCGATGCAACGGAACGCGCCGGGAACCGCCATCGCCGCCTGGCAGAAAATCGAGCAACAGGACGCCGCCTATCTGGCGCTGGTCGCAAGCCGGATGCAGGAAGCCTACCGCCGCCTGGATCGCCCGGAAGAAGGTCTGGCCCTGCTGCGCGCCTACCTTGAACGCTACCCTTCGCTTGACCTGCTGGAGAGCGTCTACCAACTCGAACTGGAAGGCGCGGATATCGACGCCGCCTACCAGATGGTGCGCGCTGAATTGCAACGCAATCCTTCGCTTCTGGCGCTGGAAAAACTCATCAGCGCGCGCCTGCCGCTGGTCAGCAACGAAAGCCGCGCCGATCTGGAACTGGCGCGCACCATCATTCAGGGTTACACCCGCCGCCTGGCGCGCTACCGCTGCAACGATTGCGGCTTCCGCGCCCGCCAGTTCTACTGGCGCTGCCCCGCCTGCGGCGGCTGGGAAACCTATCCTCCGCGTCGGGCGGAAGAATTTGATTCGTCACTGTAAGGTTGCATGATGCAAGCGTTGACAAAATCCGCGCTGGAAAAACTTTCCCGGGCACACCTTCTTGTCGTCGGCGATGTGATGCTGGATCGCTACTGGTTCGGCGAAGTCAGCCGTATTTCCCCGGAAGCGCCGGTGCCGGTGGTCAAGGTGGAGCGGCTGGAAGAACGTCCGGGCGGGGCGGCCAATGTCGCCCGCAACATCGTTGCGCTGGGCGCCAAATGCAGCCTCTTGTCCGTGGTCGGAGCCGACGATGCCGGACATGCCCTGCAACGCCTGCTGGCGGAAAGCGGGATTGTCGCCGGCCTGCATGTGGACGCGGGCATCGACACCACGGTAAAACTGCGCGTGATCGGTCGCCAGCAGCAACTTTTGCGTATCGACTTCGAAACCACGCCTTCGCATGAGGTGTTGCGCGCCAAGCTGGAGGATTTTCAACGTCGCCTGCCCGATTGCGACGCGGTGGTGCTCTCCGATTACGGCAAGGGCGGCCTGACGCATATTGAAACGATGATCCGGTTGGCCCGCGCCGCCCAAAAACCCGTGCTGGTCGACCCCAAGGGCGACGATTTTTCCCGCTACGCGGGCGCAACGATCATTACGCCCAATCGCAGCGAATTTCAGGCCGTGGCGGGACGCTGGAAAAATGAAGCGGAACTGGTCGAAAAAGCGCGGCGGTTGCGTGACGAATTGCATCTGGACGCCCTGCTGGTCACCCGCAGCGAGGAAGGCATGAGCCTCTTCACCGCAGACGAAACCCTGCACGAATCCGCCGTCGCCCGCGAGGTGTTCGATGTATCCGGCGCGGGCGATACGGTCATCGCCACGCTTGCCGCGCTGCTGGCCGCCGACGCATCCTGGCCGGAAGCGGTGCGCGTCGCCAACGTGGCGGCAGGCATCGTCGTCGGCAAACTGGGTACCGCAACAGTAACGAGAGCAGAACTGCTCTCAGGGATCACCCCCCTGATCCCTGATGCCTGACATCCTGCAACCCGCCACGCTCGCTTTTTCCCCCGATGGCACGCCCTGGTCGGAAAGCTATGGCGACGTGTATCACTCCTGTTACGGCGGGCATGAGCAGGCGCGGCATGTATTTCTGGCGGGCAATGGCCTGCCGGAGCGTTGGCGTGGACGCGGGCGGTTCATCATTCTGGAAACCGGCTTCGGCCTGGGGCTGAATTTCCTCGCGACCTGGGCGGCGTGGCGTGCCGACCCGCACGCCTGTCGACGCTTACATTTCGTTTCCGTCGAAAAACATCCGTTTCACCGGCAAGACCTGCAACGGGCGCACGCGGCATGGGTGGCGGCGACGCCGGAATTCGCGCCCCTGACGGCGGAACTGCGCGCCCGCTGGCCCCTGCTCACCCCCGGCCTGCACCGGATCGAACTGGAAGGCGGACGCCTGACGCTTACCCTGGCGTTCGGCGACGCCCGTCACACCCTGCGCCGCCTGATGCTGGCTGCCGACGCCATTTTTCTGGATGGGTTCTCCCCGGCGAAAAACCCCGACCTGTGGTCGCCGGAAATCTGCAAGGCCATCGCCCGACTGGCCGCGCCCGGCGCGACGCTGGCCACCTGGTCGGTGGCGGGTCAATTGCGCGCGGCGCTCTCCGCCTGCGAATTCGAACTGGAAAAGCGCCCCGGCTTTGCGGGCAAACGACAAATGCTGGTCGGTCGCTACCGTTCGCAAAAGCCGCATCCCTACCCCGCGCCCGAAGCGCGACAGGCGCTGGTCATCGGCGCGGGCGTTGCGGGAACCTCCGTCGCCGCCCGACTCGCCAGCCGGGATTGGCAGGTGGAAGTACTGGAAGCCGACGCCGCGCCGGGGCAAGGCGCTTCCGGTAATCTGGCGGGCGTCATGCGTCCCCTGCCCTCGGTAGACGACAACTTTTTGGCGCGCCTGACCCGCGCCGGTTTTCTCGCCGCCCTGAACCATCTGAAATCCTTTGACGCGGCGGGACTCCCGGTGCGTTGGGGGCAAAGCGGCGCACTGCATCTGGCGCGCGACGCCGAACACGAGGCCACGCAGGCAAAAGCGGTCGCGCAACTCGGCCTGCCGCCGGAATTCCTGCGCTACCTCGACCAGAGCGCCGCCAGCGCCCTGTTGGGCTGGCCTGCCGCGCGCGGCGGCTGGTATTTTCCACTCGGCGGCTGGGTGCAGCCGCCTTCGCTGTGCAAGGCCAATCTGCTCGCCGCCCCCGGCATCACGCTGCGCTGCAATGCGCGGGTCGCCGAAATCCGCCGGGTCGCCGCGCTGTGGCAGGCGTTGGACGCAAACGGCAAGCTCATTGCCGCCGCGCCGCATCTCGTCATGGCGAGCGGCATCGACGCTCCCCGTTTCGCGCCTTTTTCCTGGCTGCCGCAGAAAGCGGCGCGAGGGCAGGTCAGTTGGCTTGCCGCCGCCGATACGCCAAAGCTGGATACCCTGATTTGCGGTCAGGGTTACGTCACCCCGCTGGTGGATGGCCTGCGCGTCGTCGGCGCGAGTTACCAACTGGACGATCTGGACGCGAGCGAACGCCTACAGGAGCACCTAGAAAATCTGCACAAGCTCGACGCCCTGTTGCCCGGCTTTGCCGGACAAATCGCCCCGGAAAGCTTGCGGGGTCGGGTCGGTTTTCGTCCCATGTCGCCCGACCGCCTGCCCATCGTGGGTGCGGTTCCCGACCTTGCCGCCCGCAAAACCCGCTGTCGTCCGCCCGTGCATCCCGGCCTCTGGTGCGTACAGGGGTTTGGCTCGCGCGGCATCGTCTGGTCGGCGCTGATGGCGGATTTCATCGTCAGCCTGATGGAAGGCGAACCGCTGCCGCTGGAATACGATCTGGTGGGCGCGCTCGCGCCAGAGCGGTTTTTATGACCGATATTCTTCTAAGATATGCCCCATGATGCGTATTACACTGTGTTTTTTCATGCCACAGGAGAATGACCATGCCTCAGACTTTTCTCACCCTGAATAACGGCGTCCGGATCCCGCAACTGGGTCTGGGCACCTGGCAGACGCCGGTGGACGTTGCCGCCGATGCCGTCCGCAATGCGCTGCAAGACGGCTATCGCCTGATTGACACCGCCGCCATTTATGAAAACGAAACCGGCGTCGGGCAAGGCTTGCGGGAAGCCGCCCTGCCGCGCGATCAGGTATTCGTCACCACCAAACTCTGGAACAGCGAACAGGGATATGACAGCGCCTTGCGCGCTTTCGACGCCAGTCTGAAACGCCTGCAACTCGATTACGTCGACCTGTACCTGATTCACTGGCCTGCGCCAAAGCAGGAGCGCTACGCCGGGAGCTGGAAGGCGCTCGTGCGCTTGCTGGAGGAAAAACGCGCGCGCGCCATCGGCGTCTCCAATTTCGAGCGCGCGCATCTGGAACGCATCATTCAGGAAACCGGCGTCACGCCCGCCGTCAACCAGATTGAACTACATCCCGACTTCCAGCAACAGGCGTTGGTCGCCTTCCACGCCAAACACGGCATCCTGACGCAATCATGGAGTCCCCTGGGGCAAGGCGCTTTGCTGAAAAACGCGCTCATCCTCGCCATCGCCCAAAAACACAAAAAAACCCCGGCGCAGATCGTCATCCGCTGGCATCTTGAGCAACAACTGCTGGTGATTCCCAAATCCATCCACGCGCCACGCATCCGCGAAAATTTCGCCGTCTTCGATTTCACCCTCGACGCCGACGACCTCGCCCGAATCAAGGCGCTGGACGCCCCGGAAAACCGCATCGGGCCACACCCGGATACGGCGGATTTTTAAACCAAAACCGCCGACATCCCCGTCGGCGGTTTCATGGTTGGTCAAGTTCCGCGTGTGTATCAACCTGTCAGCTCAGGCTATCGGGCATCGCCTGGACTCAAACCAACCTTCCTTTCCGCCCGCTACCTGCCCTCTTTGATCTGGCCGATCTGCTTTTCGTAATCCGTTGCCAGATGTTCCGGTCGCACTTCCGTTGAGGCATCGCGCCAATAACTGACCCGGACTTGCGCCCACAGCGCCCCGCGCCAGTTGGGGAGGCTCAACGAACCATTGCCATCTTCCACATACAATAACGTGCGTTCACTGCCATCTTCTGCTCTGGTGACATAATTGACGCGTTCGTGATGCCCCGGCTGGTAGCGGACTTCCGCCCAGAACACGCGCCCATCCCAGGGATGATTGATCCCCGAAATCCTGATGATGGCATGGTCATCCGCCGCAGTGTGGGCAAGCTGCACCACCAGTTGTTCCGGCCCCTGATAAAACGCGCCATATTTGGACATCACCGGACGATCCCAGGCCAGCGCAGCCTGTCCGCACAGGAACAGCGCAAGGCAACAAAGCAATTTAAAGGCTTTCATGTTTTCCTCGATTCTGCACAAAAATGAAAACGTGATTATATCCCTGTCGTCATGCTGTTCAAAAACCGGGCAAACAGGCGACACCATGCAGGCCGGGGCTGGCTGTTGAGCGCCCCTGAACAGACAACGCCTGAATACGGCGGCTTTTTACAGCAATTGCCAGACAGGAGATGTTTTACACACGCCCTGTCTGGCTGGCATCACCCCGCGTCAATTTTCCCCGTAACGCGCTTCCAGCGCCGCGATGGCGGGCAGGGTTCTGCCTTCAAGAAATTCCAGAAACGCGCCGCCGCCAGTGGAAATGTAGTTCACGTCATCGGCAATGCTGAATTTGGCGATGGCGGCCAGGGTATCGCCCCCCCCCGCGATGGAGAAGGCTTCCGAATGGGCAATGGCAGAGGCCAGCATTTTGGTGCCGCCCGCGAACTGGTCGTGCTCGAATACGCCGACAGGGCCGTTCCAGACAATGGTTCCGGCGTGTGCGATAAGCTGGGCCAGATGAGCGGCGCTTTTCGGGCCGATGTCGAGGATTCGGTCGTGCGCGCCGACCGCATCCACTGAAATTTTATTGGCGCGCGCCAGCGCCGACACTTCGTCAGCCACCACCACATCAACAGGCAAAGGCACATCCGCGCCGCGCTCACGCATGAGGTCCATGATCGCGTGCGCTTCCTTGACCAGATCAGGTTCAGCCAGGGATTCGCCGATGCGTTTGCCGGAGGCGAGCAAAAAGGTGTTGGCGATGCCACCGCCAACGATCAATTGATCGACCTTTTCCGCCAGGGATTTCAGGATGGTGAGTTTCGAGGAGACTTTCGCGCCGCCGACAATGGCCACCAGAGGCCGCGCCGGGTCGTGCAGGGCGCGGGAAAGGGCGTCGATTTCCGCGCCCATGAGAATTCCGGCGCAGGCGACGGGAGCGAAGCGGGCGATGCCGTACGTGGTGGCTTCGGCACGGTGGGCGGTGCCAAAGGCGTCGTTTACGTAAATGTCGCAGAGCGCCGCCATTTTGCGGGCAAGTCCCTCGTCATTCTTTTTTTCGCCCACATTGCAGCGACAATTTTCCAGCAAGACCACCTCGCCGGGTTGCACCTGCACGCCCTCTTCCACCCAGTTCTGCAGCAATCGCACCGGCTTTTGCAACAGTTGCGACAACCGCACCGCGACAGGCGCGAGGGTATCTTCCGGGCCGACCGCGCCTTCCGTGGGTCGCCCCAGATGCGAAGTCACCATTACCGCCGCGCCCTTGCCCAGACAGTGCCGGATCGAAGGCAGTGATGCCTTGATGCGGGTATCCTCGGTAATATTGCCCGCCTCGTCCTGGGGCACATTCAGGTCGGCGCGAATAAAAACGCGCTGCCCGGAAACATCAAGATCGGTAAGTTTGATGACTTGCATGGTTTTCTCCTGCAGGGGGCGCGCGCCCCGCGCGAAACAAAAAGGCGTATTGTCGCAAAATCGGGGATCAGATGTCAGGGTGCGCGATTCAATGCAGGGCAATCGCACGAATCTTTTTGTCATAGCCGGTTCCAGGCATATGAAAGCAGGCCAAAGCGTTGTGCGCGATAAACGTCGGAAGTGGCGGCGATCAGGCGTCTGATCTCGATGCCGCCCTTGCGGGGGACAGGGTCAGGACGGATGAGATTCAGGGTGATGTGTTTCAACACCGCCAGAGCGCGGGTCATACACTGCCCACCCGGCGACGGAACGCGGCTTCAAATTCCTGCGGGGTCAATCAAACCGAACAGACGCCCAAATTTCTGTCTTCATCGCTCATCCCAAATAAGACAGAAAACGACATACATTCACCGCCTGTGAACAGCCCCTTTGCTAACTTCATGATTGTAAACAACTGGTTCAGCGAGCCTACGATCATGGCATTCATGCAATTGCCCTGCGGGGTCAGGTAGGGCGCGCTCTCCGAGCGCGCCGTCCAACCCTGCGGCGCGTTCTTCGATGTCGCCCTTGTATTATGAACTGCCCTCAAAGGTTACAGGTTTTGTGTGAGCGTGAAAGCGTGGAGGGCGTAGCCCGTAACGCTTTCACGCTCACACGCCGCGACGGTCGGTGGCTGTTTTA
>JAISRR010000051.1 GCA_031273565.1 Zoogloeaceae bacterium
ATTTCACGGCGAAGTCTTCCAGAGTTTGGTCAAGTTTACCATCCAGCCCACCCGAATGAACCCGGAATCTTGTGTGCGCGAAGCCACAGATTCGGTCAGCCCGTTCATGGATGGATTACGCCAGGAAGGTGTTCAGCGTGTCTTTTCCCGGGTCGGGCTGCTGGCCGATCTGAACGCTGACGACACGCCGGACAAACAGGCGCGGTCATGAATGACGCTCACCCGTCACCCGCCGCCTGATCCACTCCCCCAGATCATCCACATACGTAAACACCGCCGGAATCACCAGCAGGCTCAAAATGGTCGACGTCATCAACCCGCCGATGACCGCGATGGACATCGGGGCGCGGAAGCTGGCGCGCTCAGCGCACCCGTCCCGCCGCGACGAGGCGGCTCATCAGGGCAGGGCGGGCGAGCCATGACATCTGGTCGTCGAATTCAGGAGTCGGCGGGCCGGATTGGTAGCGGCCATTCATGGCCTCAAAGCTGGCGTTTTCGCCATCAGGCCTGCCGTTGGGGCCGGTGCTGTAGATGAGGGCGACGGGGCGCTCGCTGTCGGTGGTGAGCGCCGTATTTTGCAGATTCACGATTTTCAGGCGGTCTTCGCCGGAAAAATCCGTGTCGAGGGCAATGGGCGCGGCGGCGCTGGCGAACTTGCGATCAACCCGGTAGCGCCAGCGATTGCCCCAGGGGTCGCGCCCGTTTTCCAGTCCCAGCGATTTGAAGGGCAAAAACCCCTCTCCGGCCGGTGGGGTCACGCAGTGGTCGATGGCGACGCCGTAGCCGGGCAGGTGTTCCCCGGTTTCCCAATCCGGGCAGGGCAGATGACCGTGCAGAACGGCGTAGCCCAGCAGGGCGGCGTGGATGTCGGCAAGCCCATGTTCCGCCGCCCGCCATTGCCGCGCCTGCTGTTGGGCGGCAAGCGGCATGATGAGGCCGCCGAGCAACAGCGAAAGAATGAACAGGGCAATCGCCAGTTCGAGCAGGGAAAAGCCCTGGTTACGCGGGAAAACCCGTTCCCCCTGACGGCGAAACACCGGAGGGAGCGCCTGAGCGCGAATAATGACAAAATCATCCATGTGATTATCCACAATCGGCGACAAGACGGAATCCCGGCGTGGTGGCCGCATTGTAGGCGATGCAGGCGATGCGGTCGTTCCCCGCGCGTTCCAGCTTTCTGCCACCGGTTTGCAGGGTGATGGCGTTTTCGCCTTCCAGATAGTTGCTGACCTGCATCTTCGCGCTTGTTCCCTCGCGCGTTTGTCCCGCCTGTGGCGCACCGGCGAAAATCACGGCGGCGGCGTAGGCGTGGCCGCCGATTTGCAGGCACGCGTCCGGCGTGATGTCGCAATCGGCGGCAGCGGCGGCATCGGGCGCGAAGCCGGGGGCGACGACGTAGAACAGGTGGTCTTTCCATTTGTCCCACCAGCCGTTGTGACTGTTGTAGCTGCCGCCATCTGGACGCCCCGCTACGGGGAGAAAATCCGGGCAGGCGTCCTTGACCAGCAGGCGGCAGGCGGAATGCGTCGGGTCGCTGACGGGGCAGCCCGGCAGCAAATCGCCCGCCAGAATTTTTTGCGAACGTCCCACGGAATAGGGCGCGCGTCCGGCCAGCAGGTCTTTCGCGTCGGCGAACCGGTCGAAGTGAAACGTCTCTGGCGCGGCGGCGGTGAGGTTCAGCGGCGCAGCCCAGGGCAGGCGATGCCGGGGAGTGTGCTCGCCGAAACGCATCAAACAGGCGGCCACGCGCTGGGTGAGGGCGAGCGCGTCGGCGTCGTCCGGGTAGTTTCCGGCAAACAGCGCATCCGGCGGCAGCCGCGCGTTAACGCGGGCAAAGAGTTCATCGCGGGTGATCCAGAGCAGACGGTCATTGAACGCGGCGTCGGGTTCGGCGACGATGAAGCGGCTGATCGCGTCGGGCGCGGCATCGGGCGCGCCATTATCGACGCCATTCAGCCGTTCGAGAAAATGGTGGGCGTCGTAATTCCATCGACATTCTCCGTCGGTGTATTGGCGTGGCTGTCCGGGCAGGGTCGGGCCGGGGGAAAAGAGCACGGCGACGACCTGATCGGCCAGAACCGTTCCATTGGCGGCGACGATGGCAAAGAGCGCGTCAGCATCGGGATTCAGCAAATCCGCTTTCGGGTTGGCCTTGTAATTGCCGGAGACGGCATACCACAGGCATTCGCCCGCGCCATCTCTGGGGGGCGGCACGCCCAGGCTGCGCCAGGGAAAATGTCCGAGCGCGCTGACCCCCTTGCCGCCGCAGCTTCCCGCCTCCGCCCCTTCGTTGCCCAAGGCATTGCCGGTGTCCGGGCAGGGCAGGTGGCCGGGCACGAAACCCGCGCGCGGGTGCGCTTCGGCGGGCGGGTTGGAATTGCTTTCCGGGTAGTAGGCGGCGTAACCCAGCAACGCTTCTCTGGCTTCGGCCAACGCCTGCGCGGTTGCCTGATGCTGTCCATTCCGAATGGCCTGCGTGGGCGTTTGTTGTAAAAACCAGCCCAGACCGCCCAGAATCAGGAGGAGCAGCACGACGAGCAACGCCGCGCCGGAATGTCGGATTGGCAGGTTCATTTTTTCGGATGCACGATGATGCGCCCGCCGCGTAACAGTTCATCCTGCGCGCCGCCGACGGTTTTTCGCTCGGACGTCCCGGCCTCGTCTGGCTGTGGCCGACCGTCAACCCAGATGATCCGCTGTCCGCCGCTCGATTCGACCACGCCCTGATAACGCGTTGCCGCGTCGGGTTCCGGCTGCGTTTTTTCCATGCGGGCGCGTTCCGCCGGGGTGTAGAAAAGTCGCCCCAGCGGTTCTGCGGCCAAAACGCTTGAGGTGGCGAAAACGCACAACAAAAGACACCGGCGGCGTTTCATGGCGCGTCTCCGGAAGGCGCGGCGGTCAGCCAGTGCACCTGACAGCGCGCTTCGAGCGTGGCGGCGGCGCGTTCCAGATCGCAATACGCAAGCTGCAAAGGCAATGGCCAGTCGAGCGCGCGCCAAAAATCCACGAATTTTTGCTCGTGCAGCAATTCAAGTTCAATCTCCATGCGGTTTTGCCGCAGCAGGCCGTCCGCAAGCGGTTGCGGCGTTTTCAGCGCATGGCGCAATCCGGCGATGTCCAGATTTTCCCGCGCGGCCTGCAAGCGGGTGGCAAGGGCGCGCGCTTTCGGTTCGGCGAAAAAACCTTGCGCCTGCAGGCTTGCGAATCGTTTTGCCAGTTGTCGGGCTTCCGGGTCTCGCAGGCGGGCGAGTTGCGCGTGCAGTTCGTCGAGTTGCGTCACGGCCTGTCGCGCCTCGGCGTGGGCGCGGCGCAGTTCGGCGTTGCCCCACAGCGCGGCGATGACGCCCGCCGCCGCCAGCATCGCCGCCGCTGCCCATGCGAGCGTCTGCTTCATGCCGCGCTTCCGCAATAGATGAACAGGCGAAAGGCGGCGTCCCCGGCGTTGGCGGCGGGCGCCTGCTGTATTTCGTGCTCGATGTTCCGCCCGGCCAGCGTGCGGCTGAAACGCACGAAGTTTGCGGGCGTCGCCGTGCCCTCAAGACTGAGCGTGCGCACCTCTGCCTGCCAGCGCAATTTGTCCAGACGGATTTCCGGGTGCTGATCCAGCCAGATGGACAGGGTGTGCAAATCCGTCAGCATCTGCGTCGGTGGCGTCGCGTCGACGTGCTGGTCATAAGCCGCCAGCAGCCTGCGGGCGGCCTCGGTGTCAAAAGCCGGGGGCAACGCGGGATGGCGGCTGGCCTCCGCCCGGTATTGCGCTTGCGTCTGTTCGATTTTCAGATGGAGATCGGCTGTCCGGGTTTGCAGCGCGTTGGCTTCCGACAGGTTGACACCACCCCAAAGCGCGCCCGCCAGCAGAATGAGCGCGCCCGCGCAAAGCGCCACCCGCTGTCTGCGTGGCCGCAGATAATCCCGGCGCAGGGCGGCGGGCGCGTATTGCGAACGGGGCGGATGTCGCGCCAATGTCTGTAACAACAGCAGGTCGCCTGACATGGCATGGGCAGACGATAATGCCTGCAAAACGCATTTTTCCAGACCGGGACGCGCAAACGCCCTGCGCAATTCCTCCTGCCGGTCGGCGGGCATCAGCAGGAAAACCGGCAAATCGGCGTCTGCGGCGATAAGGCGTTGACGGCCCAGATAGGCGCGCAGGCGTTCCGTTTCGTCGGCAATCCACTCCACCCCGGCATCCGTCGGGCGGCTCAACAGACGGGAAAACAGAACCCGTCCGGCGGACAGCAGGGTTTGGCGAATGGCGTCATGATGCAGCGTCAACACGAGGCAGAGCGGTGGCCAGCGCGTCTGTTGCCGCGCCAGTATGCTCACAAGTTGCGGCACATCGTAGATGCCCGCGAGCGGTGTTCCGCAGAGCGCGTCAAGCCAGCCCTGCAAGGGCGCGCGCGGCAGGGCAGTGAGACGCAGACTTTCTTCCTGACGCAATCCGACCGTTTCCGCTCCCAGACGCGTCGCCATAACAAAGGGATTGTCGCCGAAATGCTGGTTCAGCTTCCTTGCCAGCACCGCGCGTCTTTCACTGCCGCGCAGGTGGGGGATGTTTTCCCGCAGTTCGGCGGCTTCCGGCAGATTGACGAGCACATGCACGGCGGGAGCCTGCTGTGTTTGCAGCCACGCCGTCAGCGCGGCCTGTCCTGTCGCGTCCGGCGTGAATGCGGCCCGTTCGGAAAATTCGCCCGCTTCCCCGCCATACAGCCGGACGGCGTGGTTTTCCAACAGGAGCGCGAAAAACGCGCGCTTAAAAACTGACATGGCTGACCACTTCGTAGACGGGGCCAACGACAGCGAGCATGACCCAGCCCAGCAACGCGCCGAGCAGCAGGGTCAACAAAGGCTCGATTAGACGTTCGGCGCGTCCGACCGCCGTTTCGACATCGCGGTTGTAAAAATAACGAACATTGGCGAGCGCCGTATCCAGCGCGCCGGTGGTCTCGCCGACATGCAACATGCGCACGACGAAGGGTGGGAAAAACCCGGTGTCGGCGAAGGCGACGGAGAGGGCGCGGCCTTCGCGGATGGCCTGCTCGCTCGTCGCGAGCGCCTGCCGGATGACGCGATTGCCAATGGCTTCGCGGGTTACGCCCAGCGCTTCCAGAACGGGAATGCCTGCGGCGTAGAGCAGGGCGAACAGGGCGGCGAAACGGGAAAGCGCAATCTTGCAGAGCATGTCGCCCGCCAGCGGCAGGGCGAGCAACAGGGCATCCCGGCGTTGGCGGGCGGCGGCGTGACGAAAAAACAGGCTCACCGCGATGAGCGCGAGCGGCATGGCGGGGAGCAGCCAGACGCCGTAGCGTCGCAGGACATCGGAAAGCCAGAACAGCAGGCGGGTATAAACAGGCAGGGTTTCCCCCATCTGCTGCAAAAAGGTTTGCAGTTGCGGCACGAGGTAAAGCAGCAGGAAAACGCTGGCGGCAAGGACGACGCTGGCGACGAAGGCCGGGTAGAGCAACAGTTTTTGCGTTTTGGCGACGAGTTCATCTTCCCATTTCAGGGTGGCGATCATGTCTTCCATGACGCGCACCAGTTCGCCCGCCGTTTCTCCGGCGCGGATCAGGCTGACGAACACCGGACGAAAAACCCCGGTCTGCGCGGCCATCGCCTGCGACAGGGTTTGTCCGGCGACAATGCCATCCAGCAATTGGGCGGCGACGGATTTTACGGGGTCATCGTGGGTGTCGCGCAAATCGCCCAGCGCGGCCTGCAAGGGCACGCCGACGCGCAGCAGTTCTTTCAACTGAAACCAGAAATCCAGCAGTTTTCGTCGCGCGATGGCGTTGTTAGCGCGCGGCGGGGCGATGGCGCGGGCGTGCAGCAGGTCAAGACGCAGGCGCGTCAGGCGCGTTTCCAGATCGGCGGGGTCGGCGGCTTCCAGATGTCCGTCCACCCTGCGGCCTGTCGCGTCGATTGCCCGATAGCGGTAGTGCATCCGCCTTACTCCGCCCGCCGCCAGGCTATCCGGTCGCTCAAATCCACGACCCGCGCCAGTTCTTCCAGCGTCGTCACGCCGGAGCGCACCTTGTCGAGACCGTCTTCCGCCAATGCCTGAAATCCCTGCTGGCGGGCGTGGTGCAGGAGTTCGTTTTGCGTGGCGCGTCGGGCAATCAATTCGTCCGCTTCGTTGTCGATACGCAGGATTTCCAGTATGGGTAAACGTCCCCGATAGCCGGTGAAGCGGCATTGCGCGCAGCCGACCGGCTGGTAAATCTGCGGCGCGCTCTGATCGTCCGGCGTGTCGAGCAGGCGGCATTCATCGGGCGAGGCGGTCACGGCGCGCTTGCAGTGTGGGCACAAACGCCGCAGAAGCCGTTGGGCGATGACGCCGGTCAGGTTGCCGGAGATGATTTCCGGCGTCACGCCGATGTCAAGCAGACGGGGAATCGCGCCGATGGCGGAATTGCTGTGCAGGGTGGCGAACACCCGGTGTCCGGTCATGGCGGCGCGAAAGGCCATGACGGCGGTGTCCGCGTCGCGGATTTCACCCACCAGAATCACATCCGGATCTTGCCGCAGCATGGCGCGCACGCCGCCCGCAAAATCCATGCGCAACGCCTCGTTCATGCTGGTCTGGCGGATGAGCGGCAACGGATATTCCACCGGGTCTTCCAGGGTCATGATGTTGATGCGTTCGGAATTGATCTGGTTCAGGATGGCGTACAGGCTGGTGGTCTTGCCGGAACCGGTGGGGCCGGTGAGCAGAATCACGCCTTCGGGACGGGCGAGCAACTGTTCCAGACGCGCCTGCGCCCGTTCGGAAATGCCCAGCCGCTCAAGCGGCACGATGCCTTTCTGCCGGTCGAGCACCCGAAAAACGATGTTCTCCCCGTGCAGGGTCGGTTGGCAGGAGGCGCGAAAATCCACCGGACGACCGGAAACGGAAAAGGTGACGCGACCATCCTGCGGCGCGCGACTCTCGGCGATGTTCATGCCGCTGATGACTTTCAGACGCACCGCCATCGCAGGCCAGCACTTTTTATGCAATGCGCGTATCTGGCGCAGGATGCCATCCTGACGGTAGCGAATGCGCAGGAAATTTTCTTCCGGTTCGAAATGAATGTCGGAGGCGTCTTCCTTGACCGCGTCGATGAGAATGTTGTCGATCAGTCGCACGACAGACGGGCCGGATTGTCCCTGCGCGGATTCGAGGTCCTGATTTTCGAGTTCCGCCAGAATGTCGTCGATGGAGAGCGCGTAACCGTAATGGCGGTCGATGGCCGCCCCGATTTCCGATTCTCCGGCGAGCAGGATTTCCAGTTCCACCGCCGTGCCCAGCCTGAGCCGCAGCATTTCCCGGATGCGATCCTGCCCCGGAAGGTCGTGGCAATCCGCCGCCGCCAGCACGAACACGCGCCGCGCCGCGTCGTAATGCAGGGGCAGCACTTGCAGGGATTGCGCCGTCTCCTGCGGCAACAGGGACAGCGCGGCAGGATCAATCATGGCATGCGCCAGATCGACGCTGGCCCTGCCCAGATTTTCAGACAAGGCGTCGCGCAGCGCGGTTTCGGAAACAAAGCCCAGCCCCACCAGTTGCTTGCCCAGAGGCAGGCCGCTTTTATCCTGTTCCAGCAGCGCGATACGCAACTGGTCGGACGACAGCAGCCCCATGTCCAGCAAGGCTTCGCCCAGTTTTTTCGGCAGGGGCGCGTTCATGGCGCAGCCTCCGCCGTCAGGGTTTGCAAGGCTTGCAACCGCGCCCTGACATCGGCGGGGGCGAAACTCGCGCTGACCGTTTCCGTCGCAGCGAGCGCGGCGCGGTAATGTGTTGCCGCCAGTTCGGGTTGATGCAGCGCATCCAGACTCACCGCCAGATTGAAACGGTAATCGGGATTACCCGCATCCTGGCGGCAAGCCTCGAAATAAGCGGCCTGCGCTTCTCTCCAGCGCCCCTGCCCGGCAAAGAGATTGCCCAGGGCGAAATGGGGCGCGGCGGCCTGCGGTTGTCGGGCGATCAGATTTTTCAGGCGACTCTCCGCCTGCTGCGCGTCGATTTGTCCGGCGGCGGACAACAAGGCCAGCATCCCGGCCTGCACCCGCGCGTCCTGCGGATGGGCCGCCCACGCGGTCTGATAAAAACGCCATGCCGCGTCCGGCTCATTTTGATGGAGGGCGAGCGTCGCCAGTCCCAGCAAGGCGTCCAGATGATGCGGATCCGTGTCGAGCAGGGCGAAAAATTGCTGGCGGGCGGCTTCGACATCGCCCCGCAACAAGGCCGCCTGCGCGGTTTGCAGCGGCGTGGAGCGGGGTTCCGGGCTGGCGTGCGCGATGAAAACGATGTCTGTTTTTCCGCTTTCTTCATCCGGCGCAACGTCTATGGCGGGGGCGGGCTGCGGCGCGGCAATGGATTGACGAACGGCGAGCGGAGCCGTTATCGGGGATGCCGTGGTTTCAGCCGCCGCCGGTAACTGCGGGGAAGGCAGGGAAGGTGACGAGGGCGGGGAAAACGCCGTGACGACGCGCTGGCTTCCAAGGCGCTGCATCTGCCAAAGCAGCCAGCCGCCATAGATCAGCGCGACGCTGACCGTCAGGGTGAGCGCCATGAGCAGCGGGCGACGCAGCAGGGCATTCATTTTTCAGGCGCGTCGAAAAAATTCACGTCGGGCAGAAAACCGCGCAGCGCGGCAAAATCACCTTGCAAGCCGGGATCGCGCACCACGATCGGGCGCAGAAAAATCACCAGTTCCGATTTTTTCGCCGCGTCGTTACGCGCCGTAAAAACCTCTCCCGCAAAAGGAATCTGACCCAGAATCGGCGTCCGCCCGGTTTTGTAATCGACACGATCTTCCATCAGCCCGCCCAGCACGGCGATCTCGCCGCTGGCGAGGCGCAGGATGGATTCGATCTCGCGGGTGCGAATCTGGGGAATCTCGTTGGCGATGTGACCGGGAATATCCGGATTGGGGTCTTTGACCATACCCGCGATGCTGGAAATGGTGGGGCGCACATTCAGGATGACCTGATCGCTGTCGCTGATCTGCGGCGTGACCGTCATCACCAGCCCGACCGAAACGGTCTGCGGCGTGGTGGTGTAGGCGACGATGGCGTTGCTGTTGGTATTGCCCGCCGTCACATCGGCCTTGATGTTGAAATAAACCACGTTCTCCACCACCTTCAACAGCGCGGTCTGGTTGTTCAGAACCGAAAGACGGGGGCTGGAGAGCACCCTGGTCGTGCCGAAAGATTGCAGCAGGTTCAGCGTGACGCTCAGGGGATTCTTCTGATTGGCGATGTTGAGCACAAACGGCGTCACGGTGGGATTGACCCCTGCCGTCGAGCTGGTCGGCGTGACCGCGAACGCCTTGTTCCCCTCCGCCCAGACGCGGCTCCATTCGATGCCCTGCCGGTAGCCTTCATCCAGTTCGACCTCGACGATGGTCGCCTCGATCATCACCTGTCGCCGCGCGGCGTTCGCCACCCGGTCGATGAATTCCCCGATGCGCTCATGTTGTCGCCCGGTCGCCCGCACGGTGATGATGCCGGTTTCAACATTGACGATGACCGCCGCCGCTTCGCGGATTGTCGGCGCAGCCGAACGCCGCTGCGCGCGCGGGCGTTGTTTCGCCTGCGCCCTGTTCGCGCTTTCTGGCACGCCATCATCGACCCCGGTTTCCTCGATGTCATCCACCGGAGGCGGCAGCGTCTTGTCCGTTTCGCGCAGGATGTCCTTGATGTTCTGTTCCAGCGATTCCCAGAACAGGTTGCGGGAAAGATTTTCCACCCGCGTCGTCGATACATTGCCGTTGCCCAGCGTCGAACCCGTATTCACCTCGCCGCCGGCATAGCCGGAATTGATCTGCGTATTGGTCGCCACCTCGCCGCTGACGCTGCGGCTCATGTTGACGTAATCCACGTTGTAATGCCGCAGGAATGGCGTATCCGGCATCACCGCCAGATTGGGGCCGTCCAGTTCAAAACGCATGTCGACCTGGCGGGCGATGCGCGATAAAAGTTGCGGCAGGGTTTGTTCGATGGCGTTCAGGGTGACATGACCGGAAAGCCCGGCGTGAATATCCACATTGATTTTCGCGTCCCGCGCCAGCGCAAACAGCAGGTCTTGCACCGGCACATCATGCACCACCACGCTGTACGTTTCGGTTTTTGCGGCGAGGCCGGAAACGGGCAACGCCAGCGCATGCTGAACAGGTTTCGGAATGGAGGCGGAAGCGGCGGCCTCCGCTGTGTCGGCCTGCGCCATGTCGCCATGCAAATGCCCCCTGAGCGCCTCATGCGGGATCGGGGCGGCGCATGAGCACAACAGCAGCGGCAGCAACATGACGGGCAAACAGCGGGCGACAATATGGCGCATGGCCAACATTCCTCTGTGTCATAAAATAGCGCGCATTATGCATGTAAAATTGCTTTGTGCATACCCGTTATGGAAATTTCTGTGGCGAACAAATGATCTGTCCGGTTTTATGCTTCGCCAGAGGAGGTAGAGAAATGCGACAGACGGAACGGTGACAGGAGGTACGGAAGCAACGATGTGAAGCAGCGAATCAAGGCGGGAGCGCACAGCGCTTCTGCGTCTGGTAGCGGAAAGAGGGCGGAACGCGCAGCTACGGCCGGGTAGAGCGGCGGCAATTTTTATTCCTTTGGCGTTGTCGATCCCTGCGGCAAAAATCCTGTGGATTCGCGCCAGTATAAAAATTGCGCCCAACAGATTTAGAATGATTACCCTTTGCCACTCATCCTCGGCCTCAAAATGAATATCACCGCGAATATCACTGACTACATGCAAACTCTGGGCCGCGAGGCGCGCGCCGCTTCCCGGCTTCTGGCGTGTGCCGGAACGGCGCAGAAAAACCTTGCCCTGAATGCCATCGCGGACGCCATTCTGCGGGAAAAAGCGACGCTGCTGGCAGTCAATGCCGAAGATGTCGAGGCCGCTCGCGCCGCCGGACTGGAACCCGCCCTGCTCGACCGCCTGACGCTGACCGAAAAAGGCGTGGACAGCATGGCCGCCGGGGTGCGCCAGATTGCGGAACTGGCCGATCCCATCGGCGAGATGACCGACCTCAACTATCGTCCTTCCGGCATTCAGGTCGGCAAAATGTGCGTGCCGCTGGGCGTGATCGGCATTATTTACGAGGCGCGCCCCAACGTCACCGCCGACGCCGCCGCGCTCTGTCTGAAATCCGGCAACGCCGCCATCCTGCGCGGCGGTTCGGAAGCCATCCGCAGCAATCGCGCCATCGCCGCGCTGGTGACGGAAGGCTTGCAAACGGCAGGTTTGCCGAAGACGGCGGTGCAGGTGGTGGAGACAACCGACCGCGCCGCCGTGGGCGAGTTGATTACCCTGCGCGAATTTGTGGATGTGATCGTGCCGCGCGGTGGCAAGGGGTTGATCGCCCGCTTGTTGAAGGAAGCACGCGTGCCGATGATTCAACATCTGGACGGCAATTGTCACGTCTATCTGGAAGCCAGCGCCGACCCGGACAAGGCGCTCGCCATTGTCGAAAACGCCAAGACCCAACGCTACAGCCCTTGCAACACTGCGGAATCCCTGCTGGTCGATGCCGCCGCCGCGAGCCGCCTGCTACCTCCGGTCGCCGCCATGCTGAGTCGCAAGGGCGTGGAAATCCGGGGGTGCCGGGAAACCTGCGCGCTCGTGTCAGAGGCGCGGGCGGCGACGGAAGCCGATTACGCTGCCGAATATCTGGCCCCGATCATTTCCGTGAAAGTGGTGGAAGGCATTGACGCGGCAATCGCCCACATCAACCATTATTCCTCGCACCACACCGACGCCATTGTCACGGAAAACCACACCCTCGCCATGCGCTTTTTACGCGAGGTGGATTCAAGTTCCGTGATGATTAACGCCTCCACCCGCTTTGCCGATGGCTTTGAATATGGCCTGGGCGCGGAAATCGGCATTTCCACCGACAAAATCCACGCCCGTGGCCCGGTGGGACTGGAAGGTCTGACCAGCCGGAAATGGGTGGTGTTCGGAAATGGTCAGGTGCGTGTTTAGGAAACGGAAAACTGAGGACAGACGGCATGAAAACCATTGTTGCCAGTTGCTTTCTGGCGCTCATCTTTTTCAGCCAACACGCATGGGCGGAAAATGATTCCAGTCGTTGCAATGAGCGTATTGTGAATGCGGCAGGGAAACACTTCGGGCTGGATGATTTTTCCGGGCAGAAACATGTGGTCGCCGCTGTCTGCAAGCCATGGCCCGAGGAGCAGAAATGGATGATTGCCGCTTTCGCCTACGATGCAGGTATCGAGTATGAAAAAACGCTCTTGCTGTCCATCATGGAGGAATCAGGGAATCGGATCATTGCCGCTTACAGGGGATTAATTCAAGAGGATGCGGCGGATGAGGTTCATGGGGATTCGCTCAGGCTTGATACCGGTCGATACAAGCTGTCAGAAAGCGTCAGAGCGTTTGGAATTCGGGCACGGACATTTCAGGATCGCTGCTACTATGAAGCAGGCGGTGATGACAAATTGACGCTTTTCATCCGGGAAGGAAACGCGCTCCGGCCTGTCTTCTCGGAAAACATGCATTACTGGAAATTTGACGGGCCGCGATGCCATATGGACCCAGGCAAGGCGATAGACGACGATAACGTCAAGCGAACGGATGTCAGAATCACGATTTCTGTTGAGCCGACCTCAAGCAATGGCTTTGCCGATTTAAGGCTTAGCGCAAAACGCGATGACAACCGGAAACCCATTGGCGTTATTGTCAAATACAATGGAGAAAATTACGATTTAAAGGCATGGAAAGATACATTCGACAGATGGTGGTGGCAGTGAATCGAATGGCCCGGTAAACGCATTTATCAGACAAATTTCTGTATCACACTGCGATATATGCTCACAAGAATTGCCAAATCGGGATTAGACCTCTGTTTTATCTTGATTTATGAATATGTCAACGGTGGAATGATGAAGCGTATTCCACCCTGATCGGTGTCCGGGCTACGCGCGGATGAAAGGAGACGCCCCTGTTGAATCGCGCCCATACCCACGAAGGCAACGCCTTCGCGGATTGAATCTGATATCTGATCGCCGTTTGTAACGATGGCGCGCGGGGCACGGCATGCGTGCCCCGACTTCCCTGCCTTTAATGTCTTATCCGGTTACTGCCGTCAACCAGTCCGTTGTATGCCCAGATGAGTCTTCCCTCACTGCCATTGACCATCCAGCTACTGGAGCCGCTAAGATTCATCTGTTCGCCACGGGTGTAGGGCACCTTGTCCCGGACACGGCGCAGGCGTTCTTTTGCGGCTTTGCGAAAGTCCTCCGCCGCCTTTTCCAGTTGTGACCAGAGTATCGGCAGTTCTTCCTTGTTCGCCCTGGCATAGGCGCTGGTTTCATCAGCCACTTTCTCAAAGCTTTCCAGGCGTGTTGCCGCCGCGTCAATCGGAAAATCTTCGTTGCTCATGATGTCGACCACCTGTTTGGCCTGCAGCATCATGGACATATTCCAGTAATTGATTTTGCGCCCTTCCGTTTTTTCGATTCTGGCCAATAGCGCAGCCTGAACTTTGGTGTTTTCTTCGTCCAGCCGTTGCGAAAAGTTTGTGCTGGCGTCAATGAAGGTGCGCATGTTTTTGACCAGACCGGGATGCGCGGCTTTGCCTTTGGCGAAGTTGTCATCCTTATAGTCTTCGCGGTCGTAATAGGGGTAGATGTCCATTACGGCAGTGCCCAGATTCACCAATGCTTCTGCGTAGTTTTTAGCTGCCGTGTCCAGTTGCTCCAGAGACGGCTTTTGTTTTGCCGCCTGTGCAAAGGCTTTCTGGCATTCGGCGGCCTTGTCGGTATTGAGCGAATAGAGGCCATAAATGACTTTCTCGTTACCGCTGGGGCCAAGCTCCATATCCTTGACCCAATCCGCATAACGATCAATGCTGTCGTGCGCGCTTCTGTTGAGTTGGTTATAACAAGCAACATAGGCATTCAGCTTTTCAGCCGGATTTGCGCTGTTTTCTTGCGCCTCTTCTGCGGCTGCGACCGGATGGTCATTGGCGGCGGCGGTTGGCGTGTTGTCGGTAGAGGCAGGTTCCGCTTCCTGTTCGCCACAGGCGTTCAGGAAGAAGGCCAGCAGGGTAATGCAGAACACATGGGTCATGCGGGGCATAAAAGATGGCGTTTGCCAGATGCGACAGAACATGGCATTTCCTTTGCGGGACAAATCAATCAAGAAAGCGCACATTGTACTGCTCTGGAATGCCTGTCGCCAGAATTTCCCACCGGGGAATCCCTGGATGAGCAAGCGCCGCACAGGATTTTCGCTGATAACCCGGTATGCGATTGCCCCTCTGCCGCCATGGGTTGGGTTGCGCTTCGCTCAAGCTGCCGGAACATCACGCCACGCGCCGATACAGCGACAAAATCATGCCCGCTGTCGCGCCCCAGATGCGGCGCGCCTTGTCATCCGTTTCGCAGTCGATGACGTGGTATTCGTGGCGCGCGCCTCTGTAAAAAATGGATTCGCGGCGGTGACGCGTGGGGTCAAACAGCATGGAAAGCGGCGCTTCAAAGGCTTCCGCGACTTCGAAGGCGTCCAGTCGCAGTTCAAAAGGCGGCGTCAGCAGGGCGACCACGGGATAAATCAAAAAGCCGGTGGCGGTGCGGTAGGTGGGCAGATAGCCCAGAATACGCGGCAGGCTCCGGGCAAGGCCGATTTCTTCTTCGGCTTCGCGTAACGCCGCGTGCACGGGCGTTTTATCTTCCGCTTCCATGCGCCCGCCGGGAAAGCTGATTTGACCGGGATGGTCGCGCAGGTGGTCAGTGCGCCGGGTGAGCAAAACCTGCGCCCCGGTCTCGCGCAGCACGATGGGAAACAACACGGCGGATGGCGTGAGCGTGGCTTCCGTGAGCGCCATTGTCGCCGCCTTGTCGGCGAAATCGTCCGCGTCCGTCGCCGCGACGGGTTCCGGCGCGAGGCAGGCTTGCAGGCGTTCCAGGTCAAAATCCGCTGACATGCGCGTTACTTGTATCGCTGGATCAGTATCATGGTGTCGCCATTGCGTTCCATTGTTGTGCGATTCAGAAAACTCATGCCGAGCAGGGCGTAGGGCATATCCTGCGGCAGTACGCCCGCCGCGACGTTATGCAGCGTGATGTCGCCGACCTTGACCGTGTTCAGCGTTACCGCATGAAACTCGACTAGGCCATTGGCGGTAGCGGACACGCCCGTTTCTGCACGGCTCAAATCCAGTCCAAGGCGTTTGGCTTCGGATGCGCTGATGCCAATCACACTGGCGCCGGTATCGACGATAAAACGCACGGGGCGACCGTTGATGGAGCCGGTGGTTCGAAAGTGCCCCAGTTTATCCGCCATCAGCGTGGCGCGAGCGTTTTCGCCAGAGCTTTCCGCCCCCACCGCGTTTTGTCCGATCTTAAGCGAGCGACGTTTGCCGTCGATTTCCACCTGCACGCTGTCGCTCTGCACCGCCAGCAGTTTGACGCCGTTATAGGACTGACCGACCGCAAGGGTGCGGGGCGCGGCGCCATCAATCGTCAGCATGGCCTTGCTGCCCAGTATGCCCGCCAGCCCGACTTCGACGGCGAACGCCTGCGCGCCCCACAACACGCCGGAAAATCCCAGTCCCAGCAGCATGGCCTTACAATAGCGCCTCTGTCTGCCCCGCAAACAATTTTCCATGAATCCTGTCGCCATTTTTCGTCACTCCCCGACTGAAGGCCCCGGTTATTTTGCCATATTCCTGGAGGCGCATCGTATTCCCTGGGTATTAATTCCGCTTGACGCGGGCGCCGCCGTACCCGCAAACGCCAACCGTTATTCCGGCCTCTGTTTCATGGGCGGCCCGATGAGCGTCAATGACGACCTGCCGTGGATTGAGCCGGTCTGCGCCCTGATTCGTGACGCCGTCGCCAAAAATATTCCCGTATTGGGGCATTGTCTGGGCGGCCAGTTGATGAGCAAGGCGTTAGGAGGCGTTGTGCGCAAAAATCCGGTGCAGGAAATCGGCTGGCACACCATCGAAGGTGGTGCGGACGCCGTGTGCCGCCATTGGCTGGGGCCTTACGCGGGCAAGGCGCTGGACGTGTTTCAGTGGCATGGCGAAACCTTCAGCCTGCCGGAAAACGCGACGCTGATTGCCGGTAACGCCGCCTGCGCGCGCCAGATGTTCGCGCTGGGGCCGCATTTCGCCATGCAGTGTCATATCGAGATGCTGCCGGAAATCATCGCCACGTGGTGCGAACAGTGGGACGCGGAGGCCGACGCCGGACAGGAGAGCGTGCAAACGCCCGCAACCATCGCCGCGCAGCAGCCAACCCGACTTCCCGCCATGCGCGGGATTGCCGACCAGATTTACGGCGTGTGGGCGCAAGGGCTTTTCAGGGGATAGAGGACAGCAGGTTTCCGGCGCGTCGCGCCGGATGAGGGGCGGATGAGGGACTGCCGGAAATTTTACCGGCCTTTGTCTTCTGCGTTGAACATGCGTACGCTGGAACTGGCGGCGATTTTTCCGGTCGAGAGCAGGCGTTCCACGTTTTCTTCAATGTCGTCCGGTTTGTAGAGATAATTCACCATCATGCCGAAGGATTGCTGCAAGCCTTTGGCCGAGGTGTCAGCGAGAAAATTCAGGCGTTCCACGCGAGCGCCATTGCCGAGGTGGAAGCGGGCCACCGGGTCATGGAGACGCTTTTCTCCGGCGCTGGCGGAGAGCAGATAATGCGCCGCCATACGGGTAAGCGGCGTTTGCAGGGCGCGGCTCAGGCGTGTGTTCGTCATCCAGATCGGGTCGGCGAGCAATGCCTGCATCCCTGCCACATCGGGCGGGCATTGCGCCAGTTTGCTGATGCGCGCCAGATTTGCCGGCTGGAACGCCTGCTGCCAGGCTTCCGGCGTCTTGTCAGCCCAGCGTCGGAGGAGCGGCAGCGGCGAAAGAGTGGAAAAATGTTTCAACTGCGGGAAATCCCGTTGTAAATCCTCGATTACCCGTTTCAGCAAAAAATTGCCGAAGGAAACACCGCGCAGGCCGTGCTGGGTATTGGAGATGGAATAAAAAATGGCGGTGTCCGCCGAGCGGGTGTCGAAGACGGGAGCGTGTTCGTCGAGCAGCGTTTGCACATTGTCGGCAAGATGGTCGGTCAGGGCGACTTCCACGAAAATCAGGGGTTCATCCGGCATCCGGGGATGAAAAAAGCCGTAGCAGCGACGGTCGGAATCCAGCCGGTTTTTCAGGTCTGTCCAGGAGTGGATGGTGTGCACCGCTTCGTACTGAATGAGTTTTTCCAGCAGTGCGGCGGGGGAATGCCAGGTGATGCGCCGCAATTCCAGAAAGCCCACGTCAAACCAGATGGCAAGGCTATGTTCCAGTTCCCGGTCGAGGGAAGCAAGTTCCGGGTCTTCTTGCACAAAGCAGAGCAGATCAACGCGCAGGTCGACCAGAAAACGCACCCCCTGCGGCAGGGCGTTGAACTGGGTGAGAATGCGCGTGCGCGGCGAACGCAGGGCGCTCCACAGCCGCGCCTCGGCATTCCACTGTTCGGGCGTGCCCAGAACGTCCTGATAATGGGCGTGCGCCGCCGCCACTTTCGCCGGGTCGGGGCCGAATTCCGTAGCGATCAGGCGCAAAAAGGCGCAACGCCCCGCCGCATCCAGCTTCAGATAACTTTCCCCCAGACGTCGGGCGCGTTGCCGGGCAGACACTTCGCCGCCTGCGCCACGCGCGCATTCCCGTAGTTGTTCGCGGATTTTCTGCAAGGCGGCTGCGTCGAGCGGGCGGGGATGTTGCGAAGATTTTATCCATAGTCCTTGCATCTTTTTCAGACTGCGGGCGACCAGGCTTTGGCTCATGTCGTTTTCCTTGTGGGGGCGGGGTGTGAATATCGTAACAGCCAATGAAGATAACGTGCAACCAAAACACAGCAAGTAGCAGACAAAATACTTTAACATGCCGCTAAAGTATGATTTCGCCCGGCGTATGGAAAAACGCCGTTTGCAAGTGGGGGTTTTTTCGTTTAAGGTGTTGCCTCCAAATTTCCACTGGAAATGCTCATGCGCGTTCTGATGGTTTCAGATGTTTATTTTCCCCGTATCAATGGCGTGTCCGCCTCTATTGAAACCTTCAGGAAAACGCTGCAATCCTGCGACATCGAAGTCGATATCGTGGTGCCGCGTTACGGCAACGAGCTTGAGGAAGACGGCGTGACCCGCGTCAAGGGGCGCTCGATTCCTTTCGTCTCCGACGTGGAAGACCGGCGGCTTTCGTGGCGGAAGATGAAACGCACGGTTCTGGAGCGCGCCCGCGATTGCGACCTGATTCATATTCACACCCCCTTCATCGCTCATTACGCGGGCATTCGCGCCGCGCGCCGACTGAATCTTCCTGTGCTGGCGACCTATCACACGCTGTTTACTGAATATCTGCAATATTACGTGCCTTTTCTGCCGCACCGCTATTTGAGCCGCATTGCGCGCAATTTCTCCCGCCGCCAGTGCAATGCGCTCAATGCCGTTGTCGTGCCTTCCGCCGCGATGCTGGAACAATTGACCGCCTACGGCGTGCACGTACCCATGCACATCCTGCCCACCGGGATTCCGCTGGAAAAATTCGCGCGCGGCGACCGGACGGCATTCCGTCAGAAACATGGCCTCGACGCGGCGCGCCCCGTTGCGCTTTTCGTCGGGCGCGTCGCGCACGAAAAAAACATCGGCTTCCTGCTTCGCGTCTGGGCACAAGCGCTCCGGCAGAAGCCAGACCTGCTTCTGCTGGTGGCGGGAGATGGCCCTGCCCTGCCCGAGCTCAGGAAAGAAGCGGAAAAACTGGGTATTGCCCATGCCATCAAATTCCTGGGCTATCTTGATCGCAACGGCGAGTTGCTGGATTGCTACGCCGCCGCTGACGTGTTTGTTTTTGCGTCGCTCACCGAAACGCAGGGCATGGTGTTGCCGGAAGCGATGGCGGCGGGTCTGCCGGTGATCGCGCTTGCCAGACTGGGCACTTGCGACATTCTGGAAGCCGGTAAAGGCTGCATCGCGCCCCCGGAGGACGAAGGCGCTTTTACCGAAGCGGTGCTGCGCTTCTTTTCTGATGCCGCGCTGCGCGAACGCCTGCAGACAGAAGCCCCGGAAACTGCCCGCGACTGGTCGGACATTGCCAGCACCCGACGCATGGCGGAACTCTATCGTTCCATGATCTCATCCCCGGCGCGATGAGTTTTGAAAAACGTTCCGACTGGCCGGGATTTCTTGTTCATTTTCTCTTCATCTGGTCTTTCTCCGGCCTGCCGCAAATCCTCTATCTGTTCGCCGGCAAAGGCCGGGCGGCGGATTTGCTCGCCACGTTTCCCCTGAGCGGTTTCTGGCTGGCGGTGGCGCTCCTTCTCCCGCGTGGGCGGCGGTTTGCGCTTGCCGCCATCGGCCTGACGCTGTGGGCGGCCTCGCTGGTCAGCCTGGGCTATTTCGGCATTCACGGCGACCCGATAACGCAATCTGTCGTCTTTGCGATGTTCGAATCCAACCCGGAAGAATCGCGTGAATTTTTCAGCCAGTATTTCAACCTGCAACTGATCGGCGCTCTGGCGCTTTACAGCGGCTTTGTCTTCCTGTTCTGGAAGCGCCTGCGCCCGTTGGCCCTGTCGCGTCGGCATGCCCTGCCCGCCTGCGCGCTGTTGCTGGTTGCGAGTGTCGGCTATCCCCTGATGCAGCGCGACTACACCCCGGAAAAGGCGCAAAACCGCATCAATCCCGCAATGCCCTGGCAACTCCTGACCGGCTTCCACCAATACCATCAGCAACTCGCGCATATGCAAAACCTGCTGGCAGGCAAAGCGCCGCCGCTGGCAAACTTAAAGGACGCCAATGGCGATACGCCGCGCACCCTGGTGCTGGTCATCGGCGAATCGACCACGAGCCGTCACATGAGCCTTTACGGTTATCCGCGCCAGACTTCGCCCCGGCTGGAAACCCTGCGCGCAGCCAACAAGGGACTGACCGTATTTGAAGATGTCATTGCGCCGCGTCCCTACACCATCGAAACCCTGCAACAGGCGCTTACTTTCGCGCATCAGGAAGAACCGCGCCGCTTTCTCGATGAGCCGACCCTGATTAACCTGATGCAGCAGGCAGGCTACAAAACGTTCTGGATTACCAACCAGCAGACCATGGAACGCGACAGCCTGCTGACCATTTTTGCCCGCCAGTCGGACGAAGTGCATTACCTGAATCGCCAGTTTCAGAAAAACGCCAACCAGGTCGACCTGGTGACGCTCACGCCTTTCGCCCAGGCGTTGCAAGACCCGACGCCGAAAAAGTTTATTGTCGTGCATCTGCTCGGCGCGCACATGAAATACAAATATCGCTACCCGAAAAGTTTTGACCGTTATCAGGGGCGGGAACATACGCCGCCCGACCTGAACGAAGAACAACTGGCCTATTACAATGCCTATGACAACGCCGTGCTGTACAACGACTTCATCGTTTCCCGTCTGATCGAAACATTCGAGGCCGGGGCAGCCCACGGTTTTCTGCTGTATTTTTCCGACCACGGCGAAGAAGTTTTCGATACCGCGCCGCATCAAACCCTGGGCCGCAACGAAGACGCGCCCACCCCCGGCATGTACAAAGTGCCCTTTATTTTATGGACTTCTCCCTCATGGCAGGCGACACACCCGCGCGATTTTCGGGGCATGACCGGGCGCAAGTACAGCACGACGCACCTGATTCACACCTGGTCTGATCTGGCGGGATTGAGCTACGACCGCTATCAACCGGAATGGAGCGTGACGAACCCCGAATTCACGGCATTCACGCGCTGGATTGGCAACCCTGATGGCGAACTGAAGGATTTTGATGCGGGGCAGTGAACCGTGCGATCAAACTTCCCTCAATCCGCACAACCATGATCAACCCTATCCAGCCCCGCCAAACGCCTGGCTTTAATCCGGCAAAACCGGCGGAGCCGGGCAATCGAGGCTTTGCGCGAAGGCGCGGACGAGTTCGGATTCGGCGACGGTGATTTTGCCGTCGTGCGCCACAGCGGCGACGCAGGCATTCAGCAGTTTTTCGCGGAAATGCGGCGCGGCGTGGGCGAGGTGCTCCAAGGCGGCTTCGATGGCCTTGGGGCGCAGTTTGGCTTTTTCCGGGAAGCTCAGGGGTTTTTGGGCGGGCGCGAGGGTGGCGGCGTGTTGGAAGGCGGCGTGGATGTCGGCTTCGTCGGAATTTCCGGCACTGGAGAGCAGCCCCAGAAGAATCGCCATGTCATCGTCCAGCCGTTCCAGCCGCAGGGAGACGGAAGGCGGGCGCGGGGCCAGAACGCGGGTCAAAAGACAGCGAAGGGCGAATTCCGAAGCGGAGAGGCGGCCATCGGCCTGAACCAGCGCCTCCACGCACTCCAGAACGCGGCGGCGCTCGTCGGCGGAGGTGTCGCGCAGGGTCGGCAGCGCCAGATCCAGCAAGGGCAGGCGACTTTGGGGGCCGTTATCGGCCAGCCAGCGAGCGCAGGCCAATGCGGTTTCGGCGGTTTCCGGGCGATGCGTTTGGGTGATGTGGTCGATTTGCTGTTGCCGAATCTCGGCGCGGGATGAGAGCAACAGGGCGTAAACCGTGGCGGCCGCGCCTTCGGGTTGATGCGTCGCTTCGCGCACGGGCGGACTGATTCCGGCCAGAAAATTCCGGGCATATTCGATGTGCGCGGCGATTTCCGCAGCTTCTGGCGCGTAGGCGATATTTGAAAAGCCGATGGCGGCTGGAACGCGGTCAGAAAGCGCGGCTCCGCTTGCGGGTTGGCGGCGCGAAACACGAGCGGGGTTGAAATTCTTGTCGATGCGGGCAATGCGCTTTTCAATCGGCGGGTGTGTGGCAAAGAGGGACGGAACAAAAGAAAACAGCCCCTTTTTGCCCTCGCCAAAAAACAAATGGCTGGCGGCAGCGGCGTTGGGATGCTGGATGTCGGAACCAAAGCCGCCCAATTGACGCAGCGCGTCGGCCAACCCGTCCGGGTTGCGGGTGAATTGGACGGCAGAAGCGTCGGCCAGATATTCGCGTTCGCGGGAAACGGCGGATTGAATCAGCCTGCCGAAAAAGAGGCCAATGGAGCCGATGATGAAGAGCAGAACATCAAGGAGAATGATAAAACTGATATTTTTGCCCTGACTCCGTGATGATATGGAGCGTCCCGCCAGCGTCAGGCAAAAAATGCCGTGCAGGATGCCGATCAGCCACAGATTGAGGCGGGTGTCGCCATTGACGATGTGGCTGATTTCGTGCCCGATGACGCCTTGGAGCTGGTCGCGGTTCATGTGTTCGAGCAGGCCGCGCGTGACGGCGATGACGCTGTCGTTGACCGTCATCCCGGCGGCAAAGGCGTTGAGTCCGGATTCCTCGTTGAGGATAAACGCCTGCGGCGCGGGAATACCCGACGCGATGGACATTTCGTCAATGACATTGACCAGCCGCCGCTCCAGCGGGTCGTTGCTGTCGCGCCAAACAGGGCGTCCGCCCAGTTCAATGGCGACAAACGCGCCGCCCTTTCTGGAAATCTGCGCGATTTTATAGAGCGAAGCCGCCGCGATGCCACCACCAACGATGAGAAACGTCCACAAAAACCGTGTGGTACTCCAGAAGTGCTGCATGAAAACCAGCGTCACGGCGCAATAGATGGCGGCAATAATGCCCGCGACCGCCAGCAGGAACCAGAAAATCAACCAGCGGGTTTTGCGCCGGGCGCGGGTTTGTTCACCAAAGAAATCCATCCTGTTCTCCTGAAGGTTTCTGAAATCCGGCGCGGATGTTGCGGGGCTGGCGCCCCGCGCTCCCGGAAAAGCGCGCGCTCGACCAGGGCCAGCCTTCCGGTCTGGCGCAGAGCCTGGCCTTGACCGGGTTATGGTGGATATATTCAATCGTGGCGGCAAAGTGCCGTTCATCGCGCATGAAACGATCCCAATAGTCGGGCTGCCAAAACCTGGGCGCGCGGGGCTTTTGCCCCGCAACGACGATAGTGTTGCTCCCCCGGTTATTGCGGGGCGGAAGCCCCGCGCTCCCAGCGTGTTGCATCGCCCAGCGTCCGGTATAGCCCTTCCATGCCCGCACAATTTGGGGAAGCGCGCTCATTTGCTGAATCAGCACATGCACATGATTGGGCATGACGCACCATGCCAGAAGCCGATAGCGTTCGCCGTCGTAATAATGCAAGGCCGATTCCACCACCTTTGCCATTGCCGGATTTTTCAACGCGCATGACCCCAACCCCGCGTCCAGCCACGCTTCAATTTGCGCGCGCTGGCGTTTTTCCCGTTCGTTTTCGGGAATTTTCAGACGCGCCAGTTCTGCTTTCAATTGTCGTAATTTTTCCTGTGGCAAAGCGTCGGCCAGACGAAAGGTTATCGCCTGTACGAGATGCCATTCATCCCGATGCGGCAAACGCCCGCGCGAGCGCCATTTTTCTTCTGCCATCGTTCATTCTCCTGTTTCACGATTCTTTTTCATCGAGCGCCGGGACTGCCAAACCCTGGGAGCGCGGGGCTTTTGCCCCGCAACAAGCGGCTGCGTTGGTTCCCCCGGTCATTGCGGGGCAGAAGCCCCGCGCCCCCGGAAGTTTCATGTCTATCCGCTCCCTTGCGTGTCGGAAGATCAAACCCGGCGGCGCGTTGGCCGCCATTTTTACGCGGTCAGGAAAAACTGACCTTGACGGCCTGACGCACGGCAGCCGGGTCGGCGGTCAGCCACTGTTCCGCCGGTTTGAAACCGAAAGGCGAAGCCACCAGCACGGTCGGGAAGGTTTCGCGTTTGGTGTTGTAATTCATCACCGCGTCGTTGTACGCCTGACGGGCGAAGGCGACGCGGTTCTCGGTAGACGCGAGTTC
>JAISRR010000090.1 GCA_031273565.1 Zoogloeaceae bacterium
CGGGGGGATGTTGGCCAAGAAAATCCAGCGCCGCGACGAGATTTTCCGCCGCCTTGTCTGCATCCAGTGGCGGGGCCAGCGTCTGTTTGGAAAGTTTTTCTCCAGCGGCGTTTACCGCGACAGGCACATGGGCGTATCGGGGTGTGGCATAACCCAGACAGTGTTGCAGCCAGATCTGGCGTGGCGTGGAATCAAGCAAGTCCGCGCCGCGCACAATCCGGGTAACGCCTTGCTCGGCGTCATCCACCACCACCGCCAGTTGATAGGCAAATTGACCATCGGCCCGCAGCAAGACGAAATCTCCCACGTCCCGCGCCAGATCCTGAAACTGTTCGCCCTGGATGCTATCCCTGAAAACACAAGGCCCCGGCGCTACTTTCAATCGCCATGCCCTGGGATTTTGTCCCGGCGGCAGTCCATTCCGGCATGTGCCGGGATACAGCAACCCGCCATCTTGCGCAAGCGTTCGGGAGTTTGCCGCGATGTCTTTTCGCGAACAGACGCAGCCATAGGCAAGATTGGCCGCCAGCAATCGTTCCAGCGCCGCCTTGTATGCCTCCATCCGGGTGCTTTGCCAGAGCACCGGCCCATCCCAGGCGAAGCCATGCGCTTCCAGACTGGCGAGGATGGATTCCGCCGCTCCGGGCACATTGCGGGGCGCGTCGACATCTTCCATGCGCAGCAACCATTCGCCGCCTTTCGCGCGGGTATCCAGGCAGGAGGCCAGCGCCGCGACCAGCGAGCCAAAATGCAGTTCGCCGGTAGGGCTGGGCGCAAAACGCCCACGACAGGGAGGGATGGAGGATTCTGACAAATGTATCGACATCGGCTATAGTTTATCGACATTTTCCTTTTTATCGTTTCCGGGATTGTCCATGATGAAGCGCCTCCCCTTGCTGGTCTTGTTTGTCGGCCTGTTTTCCCGATCAATTCTCGCAGGCGAAAGCGAGGTGTTGCAAAGCAGAACCGGCCCGTTCCGGCTCGAAAAACAGGTGTGCGGTTTGAATGTTCCCTGGTCGCTGGCTTTTTTGCCAGACGGTCAATTGCTGGTGAGCGAACGACCCGGCAACCTGCGTCTGGTCTCGCGGACGGGAAATTCATTCACGGTTTCCCCGCCGCTGGAAGGCGTGCCAAAAGTTCATGCCCGAGGTCAGGGCGGGCTGCTGGACATTGTGTTGAGTCCCCGTTTCGCCGACGACAAAACCCTGTTTTTCAGCTACGCGGAGCCGACGCCAAACGGCGCGCGCACCGCCGTGGCCCGCGCTGTGCTGGATTTGCGGAATCAGCGTCTGACGGATGTGCGCGTGATCTTCGCCCAACAAGATGAACTGCCCGGACATCTGCACTGGGGTTCCCGGCTGGTGTTTGGTCGGGATGGTCGCCTGTTCATCACGCTGGGAGAGCGTTTTCATCGGCGCGACCAGGCGCAGAATCTGGGCAGCCATCTGGGTAAGGTCGTGCGGATTGAACCGGATGGCGGCATCCCGGCGGACAATCCTTTTCGCGGCAGGACAGGCGCAAAGCCGGAAATCTGGTCTTACGGACATCGCAACGTGCAGGGCGCGGCGCTGCATCCCCGAACCGGAGAATTATGGACGCATGAACACGGTCCCCAGGGGGGTGACGAGGTCAACCGCGACCTGCCGGGCCGTAATTACGGCTGGCCGGTCATCACCTACGGCAAGGAATACGGGAGCGGCAAGGACATTGGCGAAGGCGCGACGCGGGCTGACGTGGAACCACCGCTCTGGTACTGGGTGCCTTCCATCGCGCCTTCGGGCATGACGTTCTACACCGGCGGGGCGTTTCCCCGCTGGCAGGGCAACCTGTTTGTCGGCGCGTTGCGCGGCGAATTGTCGCGCCTGGAATTGCAGGGCGACAAGATCGTGCGCGAGGAACGCCTGCTGACCGGCAAGGGAATGCGCATCCGCGATGTGCGTCAGGGGCCGGAAGGGGGACTATGGCTGCTGGAAGAAATTGAAGGGTGCATCCTGAGCCTGCAACCGGAGGCCGGGAAAAAACAGGGATGAGATTGGTCGGAGTGACAGGATTCGAACCTGCGACCCCTGCGTCCCGAACGCAGTGCTCTACCGGGCTGAGCTACACTCCGACATGGTTTGCCGTCCCTTTAATGGGTGCGGTCAACCGCGAAAACTGCTAATTCTAACAGAGCGCGTTTGTAATTTGAATCCGGTAAGATGGAAATTACTGTTTTTGCCCGTTCAGCGGCTTCCCAAGCGCGCTTGCGGGCATATTCCAGCGCCCCGGAACTGCGAATCGCATCCAGTACGGCGGGGAAATCGTCCCTTCCTCCGGTTTCGATGGCTCGATGCACCAGGGCCGCCTGTTCGGGCGCGCCGTTTTGCATGACGTAGATCAAGGGTAACGTCGGCTTGCCTTCGGCCAGATCGTCGCCCAGGTGTTTGCCGGTATCGGCTTCCTGGCCTGAATAATCCAGCACATCGTCGACCAGCTGGAAGGCGGCGCCCAGATACATGCCATATTCGGCCAGACCGCGCTCCGCTTCCGGCGCGGCGTTTGCCACAATGGCTCCCAGTTGCGCGGCGGCTTCAAAAAGCTTGGCGGTCTTGTAGCGGATAACGTGCAGGTAGCGCGCCTCGTCTACGTTCGGATCATGGCAGTTCATCAACTGGAGCACTTCGCCTTCGGCAATGGTGTTGGTGGCGTCGGAAAGCACCTGCATGGCCCGCATGTTCCCGACCTGCACCATCATCTGGAAGGCGCGGGAGTGAAGAAAGTCTCCTACCAGCACGCTGGCGGCATTGCCGAAAATGACATTGGCGGTGTCCCGCCCACGCCGCAGGGCGGATTCATCCACCACATCGTCATGCAACAGTGTG
>JAISRR010000094.1 GCA_031273565.1 Zoogloeaceae bacterium
TCGTTCATGTCGTCATCGTAGGTCAGGATCAGGCGATCGTCCTGGCACTCGTAGCCGACCCGCGTCCAGAATGAATCCGCCGATGCGGCAAGCGGCAGCAGGGCGCAGCAGAGCAAGGCAAAAGAACGTTGGATGGTGTTCATGGTTGCGCGTTGATTCATGCCGTTGTTCTTTCATGGGCCTGTCTGCGTAACGCTTCCGCCGAAAGGTGACCCCGTTGTCCATCCCGCATTATCACAATGCCGGTGTTCGTTTGAATCGCAATCCGGCGCGCTTCAGCCGCCGCGCGTTGCAAGGCGGCCAGCGAACCGCGCAAATCGGCGTTTTTGGCTTGGGAAATATCTTGCTGTGTCATGTGTTTTCTCTCCGCGCCATCAAGCCAGCAATCAGGATAATTTTCTTGCGCATCCCGTTTTATCCTGAAGCCCGTCAAAGCTGCACGCCGGAAAACGACATGAAGCCCAAGGACATCAGGCCGATGATGATGAAGGTGATGCCCAATCCCTGTAACCCGGCGGGCACATCGCTGTATTTCAGTTTTTCGCGGATGCCGGCCAGAAGCGCGATGGCCAAGGCCCAGGACGCGCCGGAGCCGACGCCGTAGACCACGCTTTCGGAAAAGTTGTAGTCGCGTTCCACCATGAAGAGCGAACCGGCCATGATGACGCAATTGACGGTAATCAGCGGCAGGAAAATGCCGAGCGCGTTGTAGAGGGCGGGCACGTATTTATCGAGCAGCATTTCCAGAATCTGCACGATGGCGGCGATGACGCCGATGTAGGTGAGAAAGCCAAGATAGGAGAGATCGACATCCGGCAACCCCGCCCAGGCGAGCGCGCCGTCGCGCAGGAGGTAGGTGTAGACGAGGTTGTTGGCGGGCAGGGTGATCGTCTGCACCACGATGACCGCGATGCCGAGGCCGATGGCGGTTTCCACCTTCTTGGAGATGGCGATGAACGAGCACATACCCAGAAAGAAAGCGAGCGCCATGTTCTCGATGAACACGGAGCGGACGAAAAGGCTTAATAAATGTTCCATTTCAGGCTTCTCCTTGTTTTGCGGGTGTGTTTTTCCGTTGCCGGGTGGGCGCCGCGACGATTTCCACCTGATTGTTCCTGACCACGATGGCCTGATGGTTGCTGATGGGGCGCAGGTCAAGGCGTTGCGCGTATTCGGCAACGATTTGCTGGGCGGCTTTTTTGAAGGGGGCGTTCGTAAAATGCGGCACGACACAGAAATCGACCGCCACAAGCGCGGAAAAATCTCCATTCAGGCGCGGCGCGGCGGCAACATCATCCATCAATCTGGCATATTCGATGGTGGGCGCGAGAATCATCGACCCTGCGGACGCGCCAATGTAGGGCTTGCCCTGGTCGATTTGGCGCAGGATGGACTTGTCCGCGCCCGTGCGCTTCAATTCCTGCAACAGAAAAAAAGTGTTTCCGCCCTCGACAAAAATATAATCTGCCGCCTCCAATCCCTTCTCAATCTCGGAGGGGCTTGCCGTGGAGATTTCCAGCGTATGGACGCGCATCCCCAGTTTGAGCAATGTCTTTTTATCGGCTTCCACATAAAAGGTCACTTTTTCAGGCAGGCTTGCCGTCGGGATGAACGCGACTTTTTTGCCCGCAATCTCACCCCCGGCAAAATCGGGAAACCGCTTTGCCACACCCGAAAAATAGGAGGAGAGAAAGAGTGTCTTCACGTCAATCTTCCTTCACCTGCGGCGCGAGCTTGAACGTAGCGGGTTCCTGTTGTTCCTTCTTCCACATCCGCAAGCCCCAGATGAAGAGGCCAATCAAAAAGAAGGCGGAAGGCGGCAGGAGGAGCAGGCCGTTGGGTTGGTACCAGCCGCCATCCTTGATGAGCGGCAGAATTTCATGACCGAGCAATTTGCCCGCGCCAAAAAGTTCGCGCACCACGCCCAGGGCGATCAGCATCAGGGAATAGCCCAGGCCGTTGCCGATGCCGTCCATGAAGGAGGCGAAGGGCGGGTTCTGCATGGCGAAGGCTTCGGCGCGACCCATGACGATGCAGTTGGTGATGATGAGGCCGACGAACACGGAAAGCTGTTTCGCCAGCGTAAAGGCATAGGCTTGCAGAATCTGGTCGACCACGATGACCAGCGAGGCGATGATGACCATCTGCACAATCATGCGGATGGAGGAGGGAATCTGGTTGCGGATCAGGGAAATGAACAGGTTGGAAAAGGCTGTCACCGAAGTGAGCGCAATCGCCATGACCAGCGCCGTGTTGAGGTTGGAAGTAACCGCCAGCGCCGAGCAGATGCCGAGGATTTGCAGGGCGATGGGGTTGTTGTTGAAGACCGGGTTGAAGAGGACTTCCCGCGTGGTGGATTGTTTGGCCATGTTCAGACTCCTTCCTGACGCAGTTTGGCGAGATAGGGGCCAAAGCCCTGTTCGCCCAGCCAGAATTGCAACAGATGATCGACGCCCTTGCTGGTCAGCGTCGCGCCCGCCAGGGCGTCGACCTGATGCGCGGCGTCCGCGCTTTCGGGATTGACGCCACCCTTGACAATTTGGATCACGGGTTTTCCATTGTCATCGAACAGCGTTTTTCCGGGCCAGAGTGCCTTCCATTTCGGGTTATCGACTTCACCGCCCAGACCGGGTGTTTCCGCGTGTTGATAAAACCCCAGGCCGACGACGGTGTTCAAATCCGGCTTCAGCGCCAGAAAGCCGTAGAGGGTCGACCACAGGCCATAGCCGCGTATGGGCAGAATCAGGGCTTCGAGGCTGCCATTTTCGTTTTCCAGCAGATAGACCGTGGTGAACTGTTCGCGCCGCTTGATGAGCGCAATATCCTGATTGCCCGGCAATTCGGTGGAGGTTTGCGGGTCTTTGGCGGCTTTCAGGGCATCGAAGGTAATCGGGTCGAGCGCGGCGTTTTCCTCCCCGGTCGAAAGGTCGAT
>JAISRR010000136.1 GCA_031273565.1 Zoogloeaceae bacterium
TTTTCGGGTTAAGGATTTCTAACGCGCTGCGAAAGGCATCAACAGCTTCCCGCAAATATTCCGCGTTATTCTCCCGTTCTCCGAGCACACCAAGCGCGTGTCCGAGGTTCCCCTGCACAATGGCCCACTCATCCGGGGCGGTCTTTTCGTCTATCCCCTCCAGAATTTTCCGGGTCACTTGAACCGCCTCTCGCAAATCTTCGATTTTTGCATGGGGCGTTTCTATCATTCGACGTATGGGAATACCCGACTTTGCAATCACCTCGTGCATCAAAGACGTTCGGCAATCTATTTCGCAGGATTCATCCACGGGAATATCCGATTTTGTGATAATCCAACGTAAATCTGCCAGCCGGGAAGGCTCATCCTTGATGTACAGGGTGTTGGAACGTGGATCAACTAACATTTGACCATATTTGCTAAGCAAGCATTGTTCCTTGTCCCCCAGAACCTGCCTGAGCGCATTGGCGACATTGTGATGAATCAACTGGAAAGCCTCGGTACTTAACGGCTGGAGTTCCGACCGAGTACAGTCCGGAAATTCAAAACGTTTGAGTATGTCAAATTCATCCCTGTCTGCAATGAGGATAACATCGCCGTTTTTACGCAAATCCAGACTTTTTTGCCTGAAAATGATGTCCATCACCTGATCGGGTCTGACATCTTTCAAAACCAGAGTAATCCCGCCTTGCACGGTTTCGCTGAATACCACACGCAAACCCATTTCCTCCGCCATCAGGCGCAACAACGTTCGGATATCGCCATGTTGGTAATTGATACTGACGCGCGACCCGGTTTGCGAAAGGTCGCCACTTTCAGACTTCCCGCCATCCCGGCTTTGCGCCTCCGCCTGTGGACTGTTGATGACAAAAAGCCCGAAAATTGCCATGAAAACGCAGAAGCAGCGGATTTTTGCAGTCATTTTGATTGTCCTGCCCATGATGAATGAACAGCTTTGAACTGTACCATCATTTCTTCATCCGGCATATCTGAAAGAACAGAAATCAAAAAGTCTTCAGGGTTTCGCGCCGCAAAACGAGAGGCGCAAGCGGGCAACTTTTCGCCTTAGGGAAGCCCGCCCTGCCTCGCGTCTGGAAACACCGGATTAAAATTTTGTAACATTTACGCTTCCAGACATGTACCATTCCGCGTTATCATGCGTTCCATGCGTCAATTACTTGTCATCTTCCTGCTGGTTTTTCTGCCGTTCCAGTTCACCTGGGCTGCGGCGGCGGCTTATTGCGCGCATGAAGGCGGGGAGGTGGCGCATTTCGGGCATCACGCGCATCAGCACCCGGCGGATGACGGCGACCAGAGCAACAACAAGAAACCCGGCGTCGGCATGGACGCTGATTGCATCGTCTGCCACGCCGGTTGTGTCGCCGCGCCGGCTGGATTACTCATGATTCTGCCACGGATTGACGCCTCGCCCGGCAACCCCTGGTTGCCGTATTTCCTGATCTCGCCGCCCGGCGAGCGTCCCGAACGTCCCAACTGGCCTGTCTCCGCCTGATCGGCGGGGTCGGGAATCTGTTTTACCCACACCTCTCGTTTGTCGTGGCTCGCGCCGTGTTCCTCGCGGTCGCTTTGCCCGCGTCCTGCCTCGCCGATTCCCCATTGCGTTTTTTTCATCATTGGAGAATTGGATGTTTTCAAACACGAAATTTGCGGTATTTGCGTCATGCCTGACGCTGGTGATGCTCGCTGGCACCCCGCTCCGGGCGCAGGAGGTACCGCCACAAACGGCCGGCTTATCCACCCTGAAACAGGCGTTCGATGCCGCCTGGGCGCGGCAGCCGGAAGGGCGCTCGCTTGATTTGCAACAGGAGGCGGCAGCGGCGCAGCGGCAACAGGCGGCGAGCTGGCTGGTCGCGCCGCCGGCGCTGGAAGCGTCCGGCAAGACCGATCAGGTCGCCAAAAACGAAGGCAACCGCGAGTATGCGCTGGGCGTCGCGCTGCCTTTGTGGTTGCCGGGGGAACGGCAGCGCAGCGGCGCGTTGGCGGAGGCCAATGCCAAAGCCGTGGCGAGCCGCGTCCTGTCGGCCCGGCTGCGCGCCGCCGCCACCGTGCGCGAGGCGTGGTGGAACTGGCAACGCCTCATGGGCGAGCGGACGCTGGCGGTCTCCCGGCTGGACAATTTCCGCCAACTGGCCGGGGATGTCGAACGCCGGGTCAAGGCGGGCGATCTGGCGCTGGCCGACCAGCATCAGGCGGCGGGAGCCGTGGCCGCCGCCGAAGCCGCGCTGGCCGAGGCCGACAGCAATCTGGCGGCGGCAAGCGGGCAACTGCGCGCGCTGACGGGCGCAACACCCCTCCCGGCAGCGGCGGATCACCCGGAAAGCGTTCCGGCGCTTTCCGCCGCGCTTTCTTCCGATCTTGCGGATGTTGCCTTGCCCGACGCGGCGCACCCGGACATTTCGGCCCTGTCCGATCAGGCCGAGGTGGCGCGGCGCGCGGCCGATCTCGCCAGCGTGCAGCGGCGCGAGAACCCGGAACTCACGCTGGCCGTCAGCCGCGAGCGCGGCGCGTTCAATGAGGACTGGCAGCAGGCGCTCACGCTGGGCGTGCGCATTCCCCTGGGTGCGGAAAGCCGCAATCGGGCCAAAGTCGCCCAGGCCCGCGCCGAAGCCATCGAGACGGAATCCCGGCTGCAACTCGAACGCGAGCGTCTGGCCGCCGATCTCGAAGCCAGCCGGGTTCGCGTCGAATCCATGCGCGTCCAACTCGTCGCCGCCGAAAAGCGGGCCAGACTGGCCCATGAATCGCGGGAATTTTTCGATAAATCCTTCCGCCTGGGCGAAAGCGATTTGCCCACCCGTCTGCGCATCGAACTTGAAGCCGCCGAGGCTGAAAACCTGGCATTTCGCGCCCGCATCGACCTGGCCGCGGCCATCTCCGCGCTGCGTCAGGCGCTGGGCCTGTTACCCGAATAAATGAGGAATTCACCCATGAACACCAAACATCTGTTGCTCACGCTGGGGGCCGCTGTCTGGATGCTGGCTTCCCCCGCGTTCGCCCATGAAGAGGAGACGCCCGCCGCCGCCAATGAGTCGGCCTCGCCGCGTTTCGCGCTCGTCTCCGATGCGTTTGAACTGGTCGGCATTCTGAACGGCAAAGACCTCGATCTCTATCTCGACCATTACGGCGACGGCAGCCCGGTCAAGGATGCCCGCCTTGAACTGACGCTGGCTGGCGCGAAGCTGGCGCTTGAGCCGCAGGGCGAGGGCGCGTTTGAGGCGCATCTGGAACAGGAACCGGCGGCGGGCGTCCTCCCGCTTGCCGCGACCGTCACCACCGACGCCGGAACGGAAACGCTGGTCGGCGAGTTTGACCTGCACGACCTCCACGAGGATGACGATGAGGAGGCGGGCGAGGCCAAGCATGAACATGACCCCGTGGAATATGTTGTCTGGGGCGGCGGCGCGCTCGCGGCCCTTCTCATCCTGATTTTCCTGTCGCGCCGCCTGCGCGCGGCTCGTCATTCCCGTTCTGGAGGCGCCGCATGAAACGCCCGCTCTTGATCGCCCTTTGCGGCCTTGTTTTGACTTTCCCCGCCCTGCCCGCTTTGGCCGATGACGGTCACGGCCACGGCGACGAACCCGCCGCCGTCTCCGGCAACGGCCCCCGGCGGCTTCCCGATGGCAGCGTGTTCCTGCCCAAACCCGCGCAGCGCCAGATGGCGGTGCGCACCCAGCCTGTTACGACGAGCGAGTTGCCGCGCGCCTTCGAGCTGGGCGGCAAGGTGATGATGGACCCGAACGCGGGCGGCAAGGTGCAGGCCGTCGTCGCCGGGCGCGTCACGCCGGGGCCGAAGGGCTTGCCTTACATCGGCCAGACGGTCAAAAAAGGCGAGGTGCTGGCGTATGTGACGCCGGAGGCGGGCGGCCATGCCCGCTCGCTCAACGAAAGCCGCCTGCGCCGTCTGCGCGAATTGTCGGAAACCGTGCCGCGCAAGCTCATCGAGGAAGCCGAGGCGGCGGTCGCCAACGAGCGGCTGGTCGCGCCGGTGAGCGGCGTGATCGCCGCCGCCAATGTGGTCTCCGGGCAGGTGGTGGAGGCGCGCGAAACCCTGTTCGAGATCGTCGACCCCGCGCGCGTGCTGGTGGAGGCGCTGGCGTTCGACGTGGAAGCGGCCAGCGACATCGCCGACGCCTTCATCGTCGCGGACGGGCAAAAGCTGCCGCTCCAGTTGATCGGCGCGGCGGCCAGCCTGCGCGAACAGGCGTTGCCGCTCCTTTTTCGCGGCGAAAACCGCGCGCTGGCCCACCTGCCCGTCGGGCAGCGGGTCAAGGTCTTCGCGCAAAGCCGCCGCGCCGTGCGGGGCATGAGCGTTCCGGCGGCGGCGCTGGTGAAGAACCCGGCCAACCAGACCATCGTCTGGGTCAAGACCGCGCCGGAGCGTTTCGAGCCGCGCCCGGTGACGTTCGAGCCGCTGGATGGCGTCCAGGTCGCCGTGACCTCCGGGCTGGAGGCGGGCGACCGGGTTGTCGCGCGCGCCGCCGCCCTGCTGAACCAGATTCGCTGAAAAGGAGCCGGACATGTTCAAATGGCTACTCGATAACAGCCTCTCCAACCGGCTGCTGGTCATCATCGCCAGCCTCGTCCTGATGGCTTACGGGGCGTACACCCTCTCCGCCATGCCGGTGGATGTGTTTCCCGATCTCAACAAGCCCACCGTCACCCTGATGGCCGAAGCCGACGGCATGGCCGCCGAGGAAGTGGAGCAACTGATTACCTTCCCGCTGGAAACCACCATGAACGGCCTGCCCGGCGTGGAGAGCGTGCGCTCGGTCTCCAGCACGGGCCTCTCCTTCGTCTATGTCACCTTCGACTGGAACACGGAGATTTTCCAGGCGCGGCAGATGGTCTCGGAGCGCCTCGGCGCGATGGAAGAAGGTCTGCCCCCCGGCATCGTCCCGCGCATGGGGCCGATCAGCTCGATCATGGGCGAGATCATGCA
>JAISRR010000206.1 GCA_031273565.1 Zoogloeaceae bacterium
TGTGAATGTTATGACTCATCTTTTTGCCTCCGATGTGATTCGATCACTTCCCGCAGAATTGCTTGCGCATGAAATAACGGCCAGCTACGAATCGGAATATGATCGCACGGAACTGAACATATACTGAGACATCATAAACTGCTGATTGCCAACGAGTTTTCTCAAGAGCTTACGACATCTGCGTGTGCAATTGCCCCTGGGAAACCGCGAGAGAAAGCCCGTCGATGTCGCCGAGGGTGTAAGCCTTGCCGGTCGCTTTCGCCTACCGGACAGTAATGTCTGTCAGTACCATGTCAAACATCCTTGATGTTGAGTCATGGCCTGGATTTTTGTATCGTCTACTCCGTTCCACCAGCAACAAACCGGAATCCGCGCCACCCGTAAAAATGGCCTTAAACATGGACTTAAAAGTCCTGGCTGTGAGTGGATTCCCGCCGCTTTCAGCAGACAGTAAAAGGCAGAAAACAAATGTTTTCAATGGGTTGTTAAACTCTATGGAACCCACTGGAACACAACCACCTGAACTCAGTCCTCTGTCCTCTGAAGATGCCGATAAAAAACCTGAAACGCTGGTTTGTACGCAAACTCGCCCGCAAACCCGATGCTGAACGCGCGCTGGCGCTCATTCCCGCCGAATTGTGGGCCGAGGTCGAAGCGCAACTGCCCTTTCTTGATTACCTGCCCGCCGCCGACCGTCCGCGCCTGCGCACGCTGGCGGTGGCGTTTCTCGCCGAAAAGGAATTCCACGGCGCGCACGGATTCCGCCTCACCGACGCGATCATGCTGGCCATTGCCCTGCAAGCCTGCCTGCCCATCCTCCGGCAAGGTCTGACGGCTTATCGTGGCTGGGTGGGCGTGGTGGTCTATTCCGGCGAGTTCGTCGTTCCCCGCAGTGACATGGATGAAGGCGGCGTGGTGCATGAGTATGGCGACGTGCTCGCGGGCGAAGCCTGGCCGGATGGCCCGGTGTTGCTCTCGTGGTTCGACGACGCGCCTGCGGAAATGAACGCGATCATTCACGAATTTGCCCACAAACTCGACATGGCGGATGGCGGTTCCGCCGATGGTTTACCGCCCCTGCCGACCCACATGTCCGCGCGACAATGGAAAACCGTATTCACCACCGCCTATGACGCCTTCTGCGCGCAGATTGACGCCGACGAGGAAACCGCGCTCGACCCTTACGCCGCCGAAGACCCTGCTGAATTCTTCGCCGTGGCGACCGAGACATTTTTTGTAACGCCCCACGCCTTGCAGGCGGCGTTCCCGGCGGTATATGAGCAACTCTCCATGCTCTACGGGTTTTACCCGTGCAGATGAGTGCGGCGTTATCCGCCATTTGGCTGTTGCCCCCCGCCTGCAAAACCCCCCAATTCCCCGGCAAAGCCCTACAATGCCGCCCTGCCCTGCAACTCTGTCTACGCCATGCTGATTTATCCCCACATCGACCCGATTGCCTTTTCCATTGGCAAACTTTCCGTGCGCTGGTACGGCATTATGTATCTGCTCGCCTACCTGTTCGCCTGGCAACTGGCACGATTGCGCGGGCGGCAAAACTGGGGCGAGGAGGCGCTGGAGAGCCTGTTGTTTACGCTCTTTATCGGGCTGATTGTCGGTGGGCGGCTGGGGCAGGTGCTGTTTTACATGCCCGACTATTATTTCGCGCATCCGCTGGAAGTTTTCAAGATATGGAAAGGCGGCATGAGTTTTCACGGCGGCTTTCTCGGCATCCTGTTCGCCACCTTCTTCTGGGCCAGAATGCGGGGAAAACACTGGCTTCAGGTCACGGATTTCATCGCGCCGCTGGCGCCGCTGGGGTTGATGCTTGGACGCATCGGCAATTTCATCAATGGCGAAATCGTGGGTCGCGTCGCTGACCCGGCGTTGCCCTGGGCGATGGTTTTTCCGCATGTCGACGCCCTGCCCCGCCACCCCGTCCAGCTTTACCACGCCGCGCTGGAAGGGCTGACGCTGTTCGTTATTCTCTGGCTCTATTCACGTAAACCACGCCCGACCGGCATGGTGTCGGGGGCGTTTCTGCTGGGTTACGGCCTCTTCCGCGCCGCCACCGAATTTTTCCGGGAGCCGGACGAAGGCATTTTCGGCTTTTCCTACACCGTCAGCATGGGGCAATGGCTGTCCATCCCGATGATTCTGGCGGGGGTGTGGATGTTGTGGTATTTCTTCAGGGAACGGAAATCAGGGGAGAAGAAATGAATGCCCCGCGTCGATAGCGCCCGAAAAATGCGCCTCCCGCCTTGTCGTCATGAGACAAGGCGGGAGACGTAACGACGGGTGAGGCGCAAATCGCGCGGTCAGTCCGCCTGTTTGCGCAGGAAGGCGGGAATGTCGAAGCGATCGACGCCGCTGTTTTCCAGCGCGGCTACGGTAGCGCGCTTGCGCTGGTTGCGAATGACGGCGGGAATGCTGGAGATTTCATCCCAGTTTTCGGTGCTGCCGTTCATGTGACCGTAAGTGCCCGTACTTTGCTCTTGCAGCCCCGGGTTTTCGATAACGGTGAAAGGCTGTTTGACAACCGCCTGTCCCAGGCCCGTCGCCACCACGGTCACGCGCAACTGTTCGCCCATGCTTTCGTCGTAGACCGCGCCAAAGATGATGTGGGCGTCTTCGGCGGCAAAGGCATTTACGGTCGCCATGACTTCATTCACTTCCTTTATCTTCAGGGTAGGACGGGTGGCCGTGATATTGACCAGCACACCGCGCGCACCGGAAAGATTCACGCCTTCCAGCAGCGGCGAGGCCACGGCCTGCTCAGCGGCGACGCGGGCGCGGTCCTGCCCGGACGCGGTGGCGGAACCCATCATGGCGCGGCCTGTTTCGCCCATCACGGTACGCACATCTTCAAAGTCGACATTGATCAGACCATGATTGGTGATGATTTCGGCGATGCCGCCGACGGCGTTTTTCAACACGTCATCCGCCGCCTTGAAGCATTCGTCCACCCCGGCGTCCTCGCCCATGACATCCTGCAATTTGTCGTTCAGGATGACAATCAGCGCGTCGACGTGTTGCGCGAATTCGACAATGCCCGCCTCGGCGTTTTTCATGCGCTTGCCGCCTTCAAAGGTGAAAGGCTTGGACACCACACCCACCGTGAGAATGCCCATTTCGCGCGCCACCTCGGCAACCACGGGCGCCGCGCCGGTGCCGGTGCCGCCGCCCATGCCGGCGGTGATGAAGGTCATGTGCGCGCCAGTGAGTTGCGACTTGATGAGTTCACGGTTGGCTTCCGCCGCTGCCCTGCCCGCTTCCGGTTTGCCGCCTGCGCCCAGCTTGCCGAGCACCAGCTTGCCTTGCGCCTGGCAACGTCCGAGCGCCTGCGCGTCGGTGTTGGCGACGATGAACTCCACGCCTTGCACATTTTCCCGGATCATGTGGTCGACGGCGTTACTGCCCGCGCCACCGACGCCAACAACCTTGATGATGGTGTCCAGCTCTTGCTTTTCGATGATTTCAAACATATGGCCTCCGCTCTTTCAAAAAAAGTTAAAAATGAAAATCAAAAATTCTTTTCAAACCAGGATGTCATGCTGGTCAGGACATCCCTGAAGGTGCGCTTTTCTTCCACTTTCTGTCCCCGGCGGCGTTCTTCCTGCGCCACCATCAGAAGGCCATAGGCCGTGGAAAACCGGGAATTGCACACCACGTCCGCCAGGCTGCCCGCGTATTTGGGCGCGGCCTGACGCACCGGCATATGAAAAATTTCCTCGCCCAGTTCGACCATGCCCGGCATTACCGACGCGCCGCCGGTAATGACGATGCCGGACGAGAGCACATCCTCGAAACCGGCGCGGCTGACTTCATGCAGGATGAGTTCGTAGAGTTCCTCCACGCGCGGCTGAATGACATCGGCGAGTGCGCGGCGGGAAAGCCTGCGCGCCGGACGGTCGTCCACCCCGGCCACTTCCAGAAAATCTTCGGGGTCGGCCAGTTGCGCGAGGGCGTAACCGTATTTACATTTGATGTCTTCGGCGTCGCGCGTCGGCGTGCGCAGGGCCATGGCGATGTCGTTGGTCACCTGATCGCCCGCGATGGGAATCACCGAGGTATAGCGAATCGCGCCCTGCGTCCAGATGGCAAGGTCGGTGGTACCGCCGCCGATGTCAATCATGCACACGCCCAAATCCTTTTCGTCCTGCGAGAGCACGGCATAGCTGGACGCCAGCGGTTGCAGGACGATTTCGCTGACTTCCAGACCGCAGCGGCGCACGCACTTGATGATGTTCTGGGCGGCGGAAATGGCGCCGGTCACGATATGCGCCTTGACTTCAAGACGCATGCCGCTCATGCCAATGGGTTCGCGGATGCCCTCCTGCCCGTCGATGATGAATTCCTGCGTGAGGATGTGCAGGATTTCCTGTTCGGCGGGAATCGGACGGGCGCGGGCGGTTTCGATGACCCGCGCCACGTCAGCGGGCGTCACCTCCTTGTCCTTGCTGATCGCCACCATGCCATCAGAATTGAAGCTCTTGATGTGGCTGCCCGCAATGCCGGTGTAAACCTCGTGCACCTTGCAGTCGGCCATCAGTTCCACTTCCTGCACGACGCGCGAGATGGCGCCCACGGTTTCCTCGATATTGACCACCACGCCTCTTTTCAGGCCGCGTGAATCCTGCGACCCCATGCCGATCACGTTGAGTTTGCCTTCCGGCGTCAGTTCCGCCACCAGCGCGACGATCTTGGAGGTGCCAATGTCGAGGCCAACAATCAGGTCTTTATTTTCTTTACTCATCTCCACCTCCGCTCAACGTCCGTCCGCAGGGTTGCGTAACCTTCCGGGATATACCGCAAACCCGTTGGGATAGCGCAGATCCACAACCCGCGGCGGCGGAATCCTGTTCGCCACGACGGTCGGATACATCTCGATAAAACGCCGCAAACGCTCGTTGGCCGATGAACGATTCTGTTCCCGTCCCAGTTTCAGTTTCATGTTGTTGGTCAGATCCATTTCCAACGCCTGCCGCGCCGAAAGCGTAACCGCGACCGGACGCAGGGAAATCCCGGCGAGCATTTCCGAACTCTCTCCGTAACGCTGCAACAATTGCGCGGCAGTCCCCGGCGGGCCTTTCAGACGCGGCAAGGCAAAATTGCCGTTTTCTTCCGCCGCCAGCCAGGTCGCGGCAAAAACTTCCCCGTAAACATTCACCCATTCGCTGCCGGAATCGCCCCAACGCGCGGCGGGACGTTGTTCTTCCAGGTCGATGGCCAACTGGTCGGGCCAGACCCGGCGCACGCTCGCGCGCCGCACCCAGGGCAAACGCTCCAGCGCCTCGCGCACGCCTTCCACCGACAGGCTGAAAAAATTTCCGCGCAAACGCCCCGCCAGCGCCTCTTCCAACTCCATCGGAGCGACATGCCGCAAGGGCGCGGACAACTGCACAATGCGCACCGACGCCAACGGCATACGCAGGAACAGGATGGCCAGCAACGCCAGCAACATTGCTCCCCCGGCTACGAACAGCATATCCGCCAGCGCGTTGAGTAACTTGGGTTGATGCCACATTCATTCTTCTCTTTCATCCCTCTTGACTTGAGAAAGCACTTTTAATACCAGCTCTTCATAACTGATTCCAAAGTGTTTTGCCGCCATTGGCACCAGCGAATGCGTGGTCATGCCGGGCGAGGTGTTAACTTCCAGAAAATAGTGTTTTCCCGCCGTATCCATGAGGAAATCCACCCGGCTCCAACCGCTGCCGCCCAGAATTTGAAAGGCTTTTTTCGCGCCCGCCTGAATCTCGGCTTCTTTTTCCGGCGACAGGCCGCAGGGACAAAAATATCGGGTGTCGTCGCGCAGGTATTTGGCTTCGTAATCGTAAAAAGGCGTTGCCGGTTCGATTTTTACAATCGGCAACGCCTCGTCACCCAGAATCGCCACCGTGTATTCGCCCCCCATGATGCCCGCTTCGGCAATGACCATCGAATCATGCCTGGCCGCCTCCGCGTAAGCCGCCGCCAGCGCGCCTGCCTTTGTCACCATGGAAACGCCAACGGAAGAGCCTTCGCGCACCGGTTTTACGAACAGGGGCAGACCCAGGCGTTTTTCCACGGCATCGAAATCCGAATTCCCGTCGAGCAACTCGTAATCGGGCACCGGCAGACCAACGGCCTGCCAGAGCAGCTTGGTGCGGAATTTGTCCATGCCCACGGCGGAAGCCATGACGCCGGGGCCGGTGAAGGGAATGCCCATAAGCTCAAGCACGCCTTGTATCGTACCGTCTTCGCCGTGGCGTCCGTGCAGGGCGATGAAGGCGCAGTCGTAGCCGCGCAGGTCGTCGAAGCGGTCGCTCGCCGGGTCGAAGGGGTGCGCGTCCACGCCCTGCCGTTGCAGGGCGGCCAATACGCCCGCGCCGCTTTGCAGGGAAACCGCCCGTTCCGAGGAGGTGCCGCCCATCAGCACGGCCACCTTGCCAAAATTTTCGCTCATATCGTTCCTGCCGCTATTTTTGTGGGGACGCCGCCAATGGAGCCTGCCCCCATGGTCAGCACCACATCGCCATCCTGAACAATTTCGCCAATGCTTTCCGGCATGTCGGCAATGTTTTCGACAAACACTGGCTCAACCTTGCCCGCCACGCGCAGGGCGCGCGCCAGCGCCCGGCCATCGGCGGCAACGATGGGCGGCTCGCCCGCCGCGTAAACTTCGGCGAGCAGGAGGACGTCCACGCTGGCGAGCACCTTGACGAAATCCTCAAAGCAGTCGCGGGTGCGGGTGTAGCGGTGCGGCTGGAAAGCCAGCACCAGACGGCGACCGGGAAACGCGCCGCGCGCCGCCGCCAGGGTTGCCGCCATTTCCACCGGGTGATGTCCGTAGTCGTCGACGAGCGTAAAACTACCGCCCGCAGGCAGGGGAATTTCTCCGTAACGCTGAAAGCGCCGCCCGACGCCCTTGAATTCAAGAAGGGCGCGGAGGATGGCGTCGTCGGGCGCCTGCACCTCGGTGGCGACCGCGATGGCGGCCAGCGCGTTGAGCACATTGTGAATGCCGGGCGTATTGAGGGTAACGCGCAAGACCCTGCCTTTGCCGCGCCGCACATCGAACCGCATGCGTCCCGCGTCGGCGCGGATATTTTCGGCGTAAATGTCCGCCTCGGCGGAAAAGCCGTAGCGCACCACCTGCCGGGTGACGCCGGGCAGAATTTCGCGCACATGCGGGTCTTCCTGACAGAGCACGGCGACGCCGTAAAACGGCAGCCGATTCAGAAAATCCACGAAAGTCTGTTGCAGGCGGGAAAAATCGTGCCCGTAGGTGTCCATGTGGTCAGCGTCGATGTTGGTGACGATCGAAATCACCGGCGAGAGATAGAGGAAAGACGCGTCGGATTCGTCCGCCTCGGCGACCAGAAAATCTCCCTTGCCCATGCGCGCGTTGGCGCCCGCCGCGTTCAGGCGTCCGCCGATGACAAAGGTGGGGTCAAACCCCGCTTCCGCCAGAATGCTGGCGACAAGACTGGTGGTGGTGGTCTTGCCGTGCGTGCCGGCAATGGCGATGCCCTGTTTCAGGCGCATCAGCTCGGCCAGCATCAGGGCGCGCGGCACCACCGGGATGTTTTCCGCCCGCGCCGCCGCCACTTCCGGGTTGTCGTCCCTGACGGCGGTGGAGGTCACCACGGCGTGCGCGCCCTTGACATGCTCCGCCGCGTGACCGATGGCGATGCGAATGCCCTGCCTTTTCAGGCGGTCGGTAACAGCGGAGGCGGCAAGGTCGGAGCCGGAAACCCTGTACCCCAGATTGGCGAGCACCTCGGCAATGCCGCTCATGCCGGAACCGCCGATGCCGACGAAGTGAATGTTTTTGACCTTGTGTTTCATTCTGTGATCTCTTTGCAAACTTCCGCCACGTCGCGGGCGGCGTCAGGCCGGGCGAGCGCGTGGGCTTTTTTCGCCATTTCCAGCAACTGGCAACGCTTGTAGTTGGCGATCAGGGCGACGGATTCGGGCGTCAGATCGCCTTGCGGCAAGAGAATGCCGCCCCCCGCCAGGGTGAGAAAATGGGCGTTGCCGGTCTGGTGGTCATCCACCGCCTGTGGGAAAGGCACCAGAATGGCGGGCACGCCCACGGCGGCGAGTTCGGCAATGGTCAGCGCGCCCGCGCGACAAATCACCAGATCCGCCCAGGCATAGGCTCCGGCCATGTCTTCGATGAAACTCACGCAATGCGCCTCGACACGCGCGGCGGCATAATTGGCTTTCAGGGCGTCCAGATGCGTTTCGCCCGCCTGATGCACGACCTGCGGACGCAGGCTCGCGGGCATCAACGCCAGACCTTTGGGGATGATTTCGTTCAAGACCTGCGCGCCCAGACTGCCGCCCACGACCAGAAGATTCAGCGCGCCTTCGCGTTCGGCAAAGCGCGCTTCCGGCGGCGGCATGCGGGTCATGTCGGCGCGGACAGGATTGCCCACCCAGACCCCCTTGCGCGCGGCCTCCGGGAAGCCGGTCAGCACCCGGTCGGCCAGCCAGGCGAGCGTCCGGTTGGCCAGCCCGACAATGGAATTCTGTTCGTGAATGACGAGCGGTATGCGTAGAAATTTCGCCGCCACGCCGCCCGGAAAGCTGATGTACCCCCCCATGCCCAACACCACATCGGGCTGGATACGGCGGATATCCTTCACCGCCTGCATAAAGGCGCGGGCAAGATTGATGGGCAGCGCCAGCTTGCGCATCACCCCCTTGCCGCGCAAGGCGGTAAAGCGCATGGGCGCCATTTCGAACCCGTGTTGCGGCACGAGCTTCGCTTCCATGCCATTCGGGTTGCCCAGCCAGATCACCCGCCAGCCTTCGGCGCGCAGAACGTTCGCCACCGCCAGCGCGGGGAAGATGTGACCGCCGGTGCCGCCTGCCATGACCAGCAGTGTTTTCGCGCGTTCCTGATTCATGCTGTCGTCCCCCGCATCAGTTGCCGGTTTTCCCAATCCACGCGCAGCAGTATGCCCAGCGCGATGCAATTGACGACGATGCCGGAACCGCCAAAACTCATCAGCGGCAGCGTCAGCCCCTTGGTCGGCAACAGCCCGACATTAACGCCCATGTTGATGAACCCCTGCACGCCGAACCAGATGCCGATGCCCATCGCCACCAGCGCCGGGTAGACGCGGTTCAATTGCACGCACTGGCGTCCCACGGCAAAGATGCGATGCACCAGCAGGGCGAACAGGGAAACCACGGCCAGCACGCCAAAAAAGCCCAGTTCCTCGCCGATGATGGCGAGCAGGAAATCGGTGTGCGCTTCCGGCAGGTAAAAGAGTTTCTGCACGCTCGCCCCCAGTCCGACGCCGAACCATTCGCCACGCCCGAAGGCAATCAACGCCTGGGTCAACTGGTAGCCCTTGCCGAACGGGTCTTCCCAGGGATCCAGAAAACCGAGCAGACGGGCGCGCCGGTACGGAGAGATGGCAATCAGAAAAGTAAAGGCCGCCAAGAGCGCCAGCGACAGCACGGCAAACAGGCGCGCCTTGAGGCCGCCCAGAAAGAGGATGCCCATGGCGATGAACACGATGACCACGAAAGCGCCATAATCCGGCTCGACAATCAACAGCCCGCCCACCAGCGCCATGACGCTGGCCATGGGCAGGAAGGCGCGTTGCAGGTTGTGCATGAAATTCATCTTGCGCACGGTGTAATCCGCGGCATAGAGCACGACAAAGAGTTTCATCAATTCCGAAGGTTGCAGGTTCACCACGCCCAGAGAGAGCCAGCGACGCGCGCCGTTCACCTCCCGACCAATGCCGGGAATCAGGACGATCATCAGCAGGAACACACTGAACATGAACAGCCAGGGCGCGAATTTCTGCCAGTTTTCCATGCGCACCTGAAAAGCCGCCGCGCCGCAGACCAGCCCGATGGCCAGATAAAGGCCGTGCCGCACCAGAAAATAGGTGCTCTGATTGCCAAAGGCACGATTGCCTTCGGCATAGGCAATGGAAGCGGAATACACCATCACCAGCCCCATCACGAGCAACAGGAGGCTGCTCCAGAACAATGCCGGATCAATTTCAGTCATCTGGCGGCGAGGCGCGTTCAGGGTATCCAGAATCATGCCGCCGCCCCCAACGCGATGACTGCCGCGCAAAAATCCGCCGCCCGTTCGGCATAATTTTTGTACCTGTCGAAACTCGCGCAGGCAGGCGACAGCAGCACGCAATCGCCCGGTTGGGCGATTGCCGCCAGATAACGCACGGCGGCGGACATGTCGGCGCAGGATTCCACTGGCAGGCCGCAGCCCTCAATGGCTTTGCCGATGACCGGGCCATCGCGCCCGATCAGGGCCACGGCGCGACCATGCGCCCGCAACACCGCTTTTAACGGCGCGAAATCCTGCCCCTTGCCATCACCGCCCAAAATGACCGCGACCTTGCCGCCGCTTTTGCCACCCCGTCCGCCCAGTCCGACGATGGCGGCCTGGGTTGCGCCGACATTGGTGCCTTTGGAATCGTCGATGTAGCGCACGCCCGCGATTTCCGCCACCTGTTCGGTACGGTGCGGCAGACCGCGAAAACTTTTCAGGGCGGGCAGGAGTTGCGCGTGTTCAACGCCGATTGCGGCGCAGAGCGCCAGGGCGGCCATGACGTTGGCGGCGTTATGCCGCCCTTGCAAGGGCAGTTCGTCCAGACCGGTCAGGCGTGTTTCGCCGCAGTAGATGGCGTTGTTCCTGATGCCGTAATGTCCGGCGCGCGGCGGCGGATTGAGACCGAAGGTCGTCATCCGCCCCGGATGGACGCACGCGCCCCCCATGCCGAGCGACCAGTCGTCTTCGCGGTTCAGCACCTGCGCCGCCTGCCCGATGAAAATGCGCGCCTTGGCATTGGCGTAGCCCGACAGGTCGCCGTGCCGGTCGAGATGGTCTTCCGTCACATTCAGCACCGCCGCCGCCACAGCGGGCAGATAGCGGGTGCTTTCCAACTGAAAACTGGAAAGTTCCAACACCCAGACTTGTGGCAGTTCGCCCGCGTCTTGCGCCGCCATCAGCGCGTCCAGCAGCGAAGGCGAGATATTGCCGCAAGCGACAGCGGAAATTCCCGCGCCATTCAGCAGATGGGCGGTCAAGGCCGTCGTGGTCGTTTTGCCATTGCTGCCGGTAATCGCCAGTACTTGCGCGTCGGGCTGGCAATCCTCCAACGCCGCCATGAACAGGTCGACTTCAGAGATGACGCCCACGCCCTGCTCCAGCGCGGCGACGATTTCCGGCGTCGTCCGCGCTACGCCGGGCGAAAGGGCGATGGCATCCACCTCCTGAAAGCTATCCGGGCGGAAGGGGCCGGCGATCACGTCCACATCCGGCGCAAGCTCCGCCAGCGCGGCGAGGTTGGGCGGATTTTCCCGGCTGTCGGCAACCCGCACGGATGCCCCCTGGCGGGACAACCACCGGGTCATCGCCAGCCCGGATTCGCCCAGACCCACCACCAGAAAACGTTTGCCGAGAAGTTCCACGGGTCGCCTATCGCCGTTTCAACGCAGTTTCAGTGTAGAAAGGCCGAACAACACCAGCATGATGGTGATGATCCAGAAACGCACGACCACCTGCGTTTCCTTCCAGCCGCTTTTTTCGAAATGGTGATGCAGGGGCGCCATCAGCAGGATGCGACGGCCTTCGCCGTATCTTTTTTTGGTGTACCTGAACCAACTGACCTGCACCATCACCGACAGGGTTTCGACCACGAACACCCCGCCCATGATGAACAGCACGATTTCCTGCCGCACGATGACGGCGACGCAGCCCAAGGCCGCGCCCAGCGAGAGCGCGCCGACATCGCCCATGAACACTTCCGCCGGATAGGCGTTGAACCAGAGAAACCCCAGCCCCGCCCCGGCGACCGCGCCCAACAGAATGCAAAGCTCGCCCGAGCCGGGCACATAGGGCAGCAGCAGGTACTTGGAATAGACGGCGCTGCCCGCGACATAGGAAAAGAGGACAAAGGCGGCGGCGATCATGACCGTCGGCATGATGGCGAGACCGTCGAGGCCATCGGTGAGATTGACCGCGTTGGAGGTGCCGACGATCACACAATAGGTCAGCGCGACAAACCCCCAGACGCCCAGTGGATAGGCGACAATCTTGAAGAACGGCACGATCAGTTCGGTTTGCGCCGGATTGTCGGTGGAAAAGGCGAGAAACAACGCCGCGCCCAGCCCCAGCACCGACTGCCAGAAAAATTTCCAGCGCGCAGCCAGCCCGTTCGGGTCGCGGTACACCACCTTCTTCCAGTCGTCGTACCAGCCGATAATGCCAAACCCCAGCGTAACGGTGAGCACCGTCCACACGTAACGATTGGAGAGATCACCCCAGAGCAGGGTGGTAATGGCGATGGAGATCAGAATCAGCACCCCGCCCATGGTCGGCGTGCCCGATTTGATGAGGTGCGTCTGCGGGCCGTCGGCGCGCACCGCCTGCCCGATTTTCTTCGCCGCCAGCCAGCGGATCACCCGTGGCCCCAGCGCCAGCGAAAAAAACAGGGCGGTCATCGCCGCCAGCACCGTGCGCAGGGTAATGTAGTTAAATACGGAGAATGCCCGCACATCCTGCGCGAACCATTGAGTCAACAAGAGCAACATCAGTTATTTTCCTTTTCGGCGTCCTGATGGATCGCCTCCTGTTTCAACAACTCGACGACGCTTTCCATATGCATGAAGCGCGACCCTTTGACCAGCACCGTAACGGGGCGGTCGCTTTTGCGCATGCTTTTCAGTTCGGCGAGCAGGGACTTGACCAGCGCTTCCGGCGTCTTGAAACTGCGCGCGTCACCGGCAAAATTGCGTACCGCCTGCTGGCTGGCTTCGCCCAACGCATAAAGCCGGTCGACGCCCATGCTCTTGGCGTAACCGCCGATTTCGTCGTGATACTGGCCGCTGGCTTCGCCGATTTCGCCCATGTCGCCCAATACCAGAATTTGCCGTCCCACCGTGCTCGTCAGCACGTCAATGCCCGCCCGTACCGAATCCGGATTGGCGTTGTAGGTATCGTCCAGAATCACCGCGCCGTAAGGGCCAGCCTGCCGTTGCAGACGCCCCTTGACGCCCTTGAACGCCGCCAGCCCCGCCGCCAGCGCGTCCAGCCCCAGGCCAACGGCGAGACCCGCCGCCGCCGCCGCCAGCGCGTTGCGAACATTGTGGCGACCCGGCGTTTGCAGCGTGATGACGCGCTCGCCATCCGGCATGCTCATCACCAGCCGGGTATCCAGACCCCGCAGGACAGCCTTGCCCATGATGTCGGCGGGATTGTCCAGCGCGAAGGTAAGCGAGGGACGCCCGACATTCTGTCGCCGCCAGTTTTCGGCGTATGGATCGTCGTTGTTGATGATGGCGACGCCATCCGCTTCCAGGGCACTGTAGATGTTGCCCTTCTCCATCGCCACGCCTTCCAGATTACCCATATTTTCCAGATGGGCGCGCTGGGCGTTGGTGACGAGCGCCGCCGTGGGTCTGGCGAGATCGGCAAGATAGCGGATTTCGCCGGGATGGTTCATGCCCATTTCCAGCACGACGGCCCTGTGCCGCGTCCCCAGTTGCAACAGCGTGAGCGGCAGGCCGATGTCGTTGTTGAAATTGCCTTGCGGCGTCAGCACCGCGTCGTCGCCGAAACTCGTTTTCAGAATGGCGGCGATCATTTCGCGCGTGGTGGTCTTGCCGTTGGAGCCGGTCACCGCCAGCACCGGCAACGTGAATTCACGCCGCCACGCCGCCGCCAGCCGCCCCAGCGCCAGCCGGGTATCGTCGACCCGTATGACCGGCACGCCCGGCGGCAGGTTTTCGGCGCGGCTGACCAGCAGCGCCGCCGCGCCCTGTCGCACGGCGACCTCCAGATAATCGTGCGCGTCGAAGCGTTTGCCGGAGAGGGCAATGAACAATTGTCCGGCGCAGGGCTTGCGCGTGTCTGTCGCCACGCCGACCAGTTCAGGCATATCGGCGGGCAGGGATTCGGCATGCACAATACGCCCCGCCACCGCCTGATTGATTTGCGCCAGCGTCCACCGCATCATGCCGCACCTCTCATTGCGCGCAATTCCGGTTGTGGCCGCTGGCCTGCGCGCAGACGCCATGCCGCCAATGCCGCGTTTGCCTGTTCGCCATCCTGAAAATGATGTCGAACGCCGGCGATTTCCTGATACGTTTCGTGTCCCTTGCCCGCCAGCAGGATGACATCCCGCGCCGACGCTTCCATGACCGCCGCCCGGATGGTCGCGCCACGATCGGCATCGACCCTGACCGCCGCGCCCTCCGGTATGCCCATGCGAATTTCCCTGATGATGGCGAGCGGGTCTTCGCTGCGGGGATTGTCGCTGGTGATCCAGACGACATCGGCGCAACGGTGGGCGATTGCGCCCATCAGCGGGCGTTTGCCGTGGTCGCGGTCGCCGCCGCAGCCGAAAACGCAAATGAGCCTGCCGCCGCGCGCTTCGGCCAGCGGACGCAAGGCGGTGAGCGCGTTATCCAGCGCGTCGGGCGTGTGCGAGTAATCGACCGCCACCAATGGCGCGGCCTCGCCTTCCAGTGAACCGCCGTAACGTTCCATGCGCCCCGGCAGCGGCTCAAGACGCGCCAGTCGCGCCGCCGTTTCCGTCAGCGATACGCCGGCATCCAGCAGGGCGGTCGCCACGGCCAGCAGATTGGCGATGTTGTAGCGACCCAGAACAGCGGTTTCCACCTCGGCCTCGCCCCAGGGCGAAACCAGGGTAAACGCCTGCCCGATGTGCGTCGCGCGCAGCCCGCGCGCGCCGACGAAGGCAACGCCATCGCGGGCGAAGCGCTCGGGCGCGAGACTGTAACCGATGATTTTTTGCGCCGTCGAGGCGCGCGCCAGAGCTTGCCCCGACGCATCGTCCAGATTGATGATGGCCAGCCGCAGGTCAGGCCAGCGGAAAAGTTTTTCTTTCGCCGCCGCGTAAGCTTTCATGCTGCCGTGATAATCGAGATGATCGCGGGTGAGGTTGGTGAACATCGCGGTATCCACTCGCGCGCCGTTCAAACGGCCTTCCTCAAGACCGATGGAACTCGCTTCCAGCGCGCACGCGCGCGCGCCTCCGGCGACCATTTGCGCCAGCAGCCGCGCCAGGGTCGTGGCTTCCGGCGTGGTGAAACCCGTTTCCCGCGTCTCTCCGACAAAACCCGCGCCCAGCGTGCCGATGACGCCACAACGCTGTGGCCAGGCGCGCGCCAGCCATTGACTGATTGAAGTCTTGCCATTGGTGCCGGTAATCGCCAGCAGGGAAAGTCGTTCACAAGGGCGTCCCGCCAGTTCATGCGCCAGAGGCCCCGCGAGCGGACGCAAATCGGGCACGCAGAGATTGGGCGCGGCCAGGCGGCTATCCCAGACGAACCCATCGCCCGGCTGCCAGCACACCGCCGCCGCGCCACGCGCCAGCGCCTCGCCGATATGACGGCGACCATCGGAGGAATGACCGGGATAAGCGATGAACAGGTCGCCCGGACGCACCTGACGGCTGTCGTCGGTCGCGCCCTGAAGTTTACGGCGCAGTTCCGGCGTCGCCAGCGCGTCCAGACAGCCGCGCGCCACGTCATCCAGACGTTTCGGCGCTTGCGCCAGCGGCGTCATGGCGCTGTCTCCGTCGGCAGGGCGGCGACCTGCAAGGGCATATCCGGCGCAACGCCCAAGGTACGCAACGCGCCCGCCGTGATCCGGGCGAACACCGGAGCGGCGACCGTACCGCCGTAGTGCTGGCTCATCGGTTCGTCCACCATCACCGCGACCACCAGACGCGGGTCGGACATCGGCGCAATGCCCACAAAAGAAGCCACATATTTGCGCGCATAAACGCCGCCTTCGATCTTGTAGGCAGTGCCGGTCTTGCCACCCACACGGTAACCGGGCACCTGCGCGCGCGGCGCGGTGCCGCCGGGGGCGACCACCATTTCCAGCATGGCGCGAACTTCACGCGCGGTTTGCGGCGAAAAAATCTGCACCCCCCGTATCGGCTCCGCATCATCGCGCAGACGCAGGGAGAGCGGCACGATGTCGCCGTCGCGGGCAAACGCCTGATAAGCATGCGCCAGTTGCACGAGACTGGCGGAAATGCCGTGCCCATAGGACATGGTGGCCTGTTCGATGGGACGCCAGGTTTTCCAGGGGCGCAAACGTCCGCCGACTTCGCCGGGAAAACCCAGATCGAGTGGCGCGCCAAACCCCAGGGAATCAAACATCTCCCACATGTCTTTCGGCTGGAAAGCCGCAGCAATCTTGGCCGTGCCGACATTGGAAGATTTCTGGAGCACCTGCGCCACGGTCAGCAGCCCGTAAGCATGGGTATCGGAGATGGTGGCGTTGCCGATGGTCAGTCGCCCCGGCGCGCAGTCGATGAGGCTGTCGAAGCGGAAAACGCCCTTTTCCAGCGCCAGCGCAATCGTAAAGGGTTTCATGATGGAGCCAGGTTCGAAACTGTCGGTGACGGCGCGATTGCGTAATTGCGGCCCGAAGCGATTGGCGCGATTGTTCGGGTTGTAGGAAGGCCAGTTGGCGAGCGCCAGCACTTCCCCGGTGCGCACGTCGACCACCACGGCGCTCACCGCCCTGGCCTGATGCTCGAAAGCCGCCTGCTTGATGGCGGAAAAAGCGAGATACTGGATTTTGGAATCGAGCGCCAGCCGGATGTCGCGTCCATCCAGCGGCGGACGCATGTGCTCCACGTCTTCGACGATCTGTCCGCGCCGGTCACGGATGACCGTGCGATGCCCGGGTGTGCCCGTGAGTTCGTTCTGAAAGGCAAGCTCCACACCCTCAAGCCCATTATCATCCACGCCAGTGAAGCCGACGAGGTGCGCCACCATTTCGGCGGCCGGATAGAAACGGCGAAACGCGCCATCCTGATGAATGCCCGGCAATTTCAGCGCGGCAATGCGCGCGGCCACTTCCGGCGCCACCTGCCGTTGCAGGTAGACGAAACTCTTTTCCGTCGCCAGCCGTCGGTCGAGTTCCTTGGCGTCCATTTCCAGCAGGCTCGCCAGGGTTTGACGTTGCGCCGGTTCGAGTTTGACATCGGCGGGAATCGCCCAGATGGATTTCATCGGGGCGCTGATCGCCAGCAGGTCGCCATTGCGGTCAGCGATTTTTCCCCGCGAAGCGGAAACTTCCAGATCGCGGCGATAACGCGAATTGCCTTCGCCCTGCAAAAAAGCGTTATTGATGACCTGCCAGTAAAACGCCGCAGCCAGCAGCAGCAGGAACAGCGACATCAACGCCAGCCCGACAAAACGGGAACGCCAGGCAGGCAAGGCCAGTTGCAGCAGGGGATTTTCCGTAAACCGGTGCGGACGGGCGGCGGCGCGACGACGAATGATGGACATCTTATTGCCTCGTCTCGCCGACTGCCGTCTGCATGTTCAGTACCGGCACCACCATTTTCAGGCGGTTACGGGCAATTTCTTCGATGCGCGCATGGGTGGCCCAGGTAGACAGCTCAAGTTGCAACTGGTCGTACTCCACTTCCAGTTGCCGCGTGCGCTCCTGCTCCACTTCCAGCGACTGGTAGAGTTGGCGCGCCTTGTTCTGGGAAGCCACCGCGCCCAACGCCGAAGCCAGCGTGAACGCCAGCAGCAAGAATTTGTTCAGGCGCAGCATGAGGAAGTTCCCGCCGGTTGTTCGCCGATTTTTTCCCCCACCCGCATCACCGCGCTGCGGGCGCGGGGATTGGCCGCCGTTTCCGCCACCGGGGGTTTTTTCGCCCGACCAACGAGGCGCAGGGTTGGCTGCGGCAATTCGCTCGCGCGCAAGGGAAAATTTTTGGGCAAGTCGTCCGGTGCGGCAGCAGCGCGCAGAAAACGCTTGACGATGCGATCTTCCAGCGAGTGAAAGGAAATCACCACCAGCCGCCCACCGGGTTTCAGGAGCGCCAGCGCCTGCGGCAAACTCAGCGCGAGCTGATCGAGTTCCTGATTGACATGAATCCGTAGAGCTTGAAAGCTGCGCGTCGCCGGATCCTGGCCCGGCTCGCGGGTACGCACGGCCGCACGTACGAGCGCGGCAAATTCCCCTGTGCTTGTAACAGGCCGTTCGGCCCTAACAGCCACAACCTTCTTTGCAATCTGGAAAGCAAACCGTTCTTCGCCATAATTTCTGATGACCTCCGTAATTTCCCTGATTTCGGCCCGCGCCAGCCACTCCGCCGCCGTCTCGCCCTGCGTGGTGTCCATACGCATGTCGAGCGGCGCGTCGTGCCGGAAACTGAACCCCCTGCCCCCCTCATCCAACTGCGGGCTGGAGACCCCCAGATCGAACAAAATGCCATCGAAGCCGGAAAAACCGGCCTCTTCCGCCCCTTCCCGCAATTCAGCAAAAGGGCGATGCAACAACGTAAAACGCGCATCCTGAATTTCCCGCCCAACGCGAATCGCATCCGGGTCACGGTCGAAAGCCAGCAGCCGCCCGTTCGGGCCAAGGCGCGAAAGAATGGCGCGGCTATGACCGCCGCGTCCGAAAGTCGCGTCGAGATAAATGCCGTCCGGCCGCACCGCCAGCGCAGCGATGGCTTCTTCCAACAGCACGGTGACATGCACCGAACTCACAATGAGATGTCCTCGAAACCGGGCGGCGTCTCGCCTTGCAGGGCTTCCAGCGCCAAATCTTTTTGCCGCTTCCAGCCCGCTTCGCTCCAGATTTCAAAATGGCTGCCCATGCCGACCATCAGCACGGTTTTTTCCAGATCGGCATGTTCCCGCAATTCCGGCGTCACCAGCAGCCGTCCGGCGGAATCCAGCGCGTCGATGATTTGCTGGCTGCCCACCAGCACCCGTTTCAGGCTTTGCGCGCGGCTATCGAAACTGGGCGCCTTGAGAATTTTGTCGCGGATCGGCTCCCAGGCCGCCAGCGGGTAAAGCAACAGGCAACGATGCGGATGCGCGGTCAGCACCAGCGGGCTATCCCCCGCCACGGCGACAAGCGCGTCCCGGTGACGCGCCGGAATGGCGAGCCGCCCCTTCACATCGAGACTCAAGGAAACCGTGCCTGCAAACATTTTGTTCACGGGTGGCACAACCACCCCGTTTACCCACTTTTTAACCACATTTCTCCACTTTAAGACACTTCATTGCACAATGCAAGCAAAAAAGGCATTTCTTGAATCAAGACAAGGACTTAGAAGCGATATTGCAGAAATATTCTCAAGTGCTTATTCTTTAAAATCAATGCACGAGAAGCGAAAGTGAAAGTAGATTATCAAGAGTAATTAACGCAACAAAAAAGCCCGGACGAAACCGGGCGGTCTGTTGTCACAGCGCCTCCGGGCAGCCACGCGGTTTTTCGCCGCCGCCTGGATGACCCATCCGGCTTGCCGGGCGATGCCCTGGCTCGCGTTTCTGTATGGATATAATGACGAATGTGAGCGAATTTCAGGCTTTGGCGTCCAGACGGGACACTCCGCCGCCCTGCAACGAGGGGCGCAACAACCCTTCCACGCCCGCCCCCAGACGCGTCAGATCCGCCGCCAAAGCCAGCGCTTCCGCACTGACCGCCCCGGCGCCCTGAAAGCCCCCTTGCGCCAGATCCTGCACGGCGCGCAGCAACTCCTGCAACGCATAGCTGGCATCCGGCTCAACCGCTGCCAGCGCCGCCACCCGACGCGGCCCCAGACGAGGCATGTCGCGCTTCCTGACAACTGCCGCTGCGGGAACCATGTGTACAAGCTGCGCGATGTTCATGATTGCCTTCTCCTTATGTGGTTTAGCGACAGAAAAGGACTTTTTCTTTAGGCGCTTCCCGACAAGCCATCATCATCGTAAAACCAACTCCGGTCAGGTGCGGGGTTCAACCGCTAAAAAATTTTGCGGCCTCTACCCAACACCTTCCACCCCAAAGCCTCTTTCATCTTCAGGGGTGGCGGCAACCACCATGATCGTTAGGTAGGATGGGTTAGGTAGGGCGGTTTCTCCGAAAGCGCCGTTGTTGACATGCGGCGCGCCCGGAGAGCGCGCCCTGCCTGATCCTGCCCTGCCTTTACGCAACAAACAGCGCGAATGCGCCAGCAGGCAACCCTCCCCGACACTGCGCCCGTCATTTTCACCCCGGAATTTCCCCAAGTTCATGCGCCAGATTTTCCCGCGCCTGATGTTCGAATCTTGCATGCAAATGCGCCGTCCTGAAAATGCGTGGCATGTCCAGAAAGTGTTGGATGACGCGCTTTCGACCCGTGTTGTATACGGCATCGGGATATCTCGCATACTCCTGCCTGATCTGCCGTGACGAGGCAAGGTATTCAGCCCGGCTTTTCCCGAAGATGGACAAATCCGCATCGACAAGATAATTGCTGTCGTTGTCTTCGCTCGCCGCGTGGTTCCGGGTCGCCAGAATCATCAGGCTGGCGGGCAGGCGATTTCGCCAGGCCGGGTTGCGCCAAATTCGGCGCTGCGGGCTTCGTTCTGATCGCTCGCGGGATCGCAGATGATGTCGTAATAATAAAAAATGTCGGACAGGTAAACAGAATCAGGCGTTCCAGTCCTGAAGAAATATATTGCAGCCCCATAAAATCCAGAAGACTGGAACCGTAGTAACCCAACATGCCCAACACCACAAGCAGTGACCGCTCTTTCCCGCTCAGGGCTGGCGCAGCCCGACCGGATTTCCATCCGACCCAGGCAAACGCAGGCAGGGAAAACAGCATGCGCAGCGCAAGCAGCGTCACCGCGCCGACCGGCCAGAGGTAAATCAGTTTGACGAAAATGGCTTTGAGGGAAAACCCGAAAGCCGCGAAGAACGCCAGAAAAACGCCCAGACGCTCTTCGGCGGCATCATGATGGATCATGGTGTTTATATATTGCCAAGGCATGAAATGGAGCTGGATATACGCTGCGACCAACGCACGTCAATCGGGATGGAATGTCCATTTATCCTCGACAAAATCGTAGTGCCAAATATCGAAACCGCTGCCAGGGTCGGTGTAATAAAGGTTGGGCAACTCCCCTTCCCCCTCCCCTTTCATGCACCTATACCCTGAACGCCGCCCCAACGCTTCCTCGAATTCTTGCGACTCAATGCCGAGTTCGGCGAGGGTTTGGGCGCAGCGTCCATGCGCGGCGGAAAAATCCTTTATTTTGACGATGACTTCGTTCGCGTAGCGGCGCATGATTTCATTTTTAATGTTAAAACTCACAAAAACACTGACAAACGCGACAACCCAGATACAGATTCGCACCAAAAAAAATTTTCTCCGCGCCGGATTGCGGCAGGCGTAAATTATGTTAACGACGATCCACAGCAAAAGGATCAGAATACCCAAAGCCGCAAGCATTTCGCCTCCGATGGTAGAAACGCATAACCCGACAAAAATCACCGCCGCAATGACCGCCGGGTAGAGTTTGTCCGGCTTTGCCTTCTTTTCCGCTTTTGCCCCGGCGGGCGGAGTTCCTCTGGTTTCAGTCATCATCGTCTGGCATGAATCCAAAAATTAAGCGCCTGCGCTTATTGCTTCCCCGCCGCCTTGTCCAACCCTCGCAGATGCGCCAGTTTTTCGCTGATTTTTGCTTCCAGTCCGCGCGGTGTGGGGCGATACCAGTTGGGTTCAGCCATGTCTTCCGGCAGGTAGGTTTCACCGGCGGCGTAGGCTTCCGG
>JAISRR010000208.1 GCA_031273565.1 Zoogloeaceae bacterium
TGTGAATGTTATGACTCATCTTTTTGCCTCCGATGTGATTCGATCACTTCCCGCAGAATTGCTTGCGCATGAAATAACGGCCAGCTACGAATCGGAATATGATCGCACGGAACTGAACACATAACGACCTGTGGCGACATCCCTTTTTTGCAAAGACACTGACTTATTAACCTCGCCGCCGCTCTCACCCGCATCAACCGCTGGCGACAAAAATGTTTGCGCTGGAATAACCCCGCCTCTATCATCCAGCTTTCTTGAACCGCTCAAAACGCACTGATGCCCTGAACGCGAAATTGCGGCTTGTTCGAAGTAAAGCCCCCACAAAAGAAAGCAGCGCCACGCGCACAAAAATCCCGGCACGCGCTGCTGGTCGCGCTCGTGGCGACCACTTATTTCATCTCCAGATGACTTTTCCCCGCCGCCCTCTTTCCCGCCGCCGCAAACTGGCGCTTGTTTCTGCGCTCGCGCTGGCGTTTTTCCTCGCCTTCCTGTTTGTCCTTGACCGCCTCTTTCCGCCCCCTGTGCCGGGACGGGATTCGCCGAAAGCCTTGCTGGTGGTGGCGCGCGATGGCACGCCTTTGCGGGCGTTTCCTGACCAGGCGCATATCTGGCGACATCGGGTGACGCTGGATGAGGTTTCGCCCCGCTATCTGGAAGCATTGGTGCGTTACGAAGACAAGGCGTTTTACTGGCATCCGGGCGTGAATCCGCTGTCCCTGTCGCGGGCGGCATGGCAGTGGATGCGGCAGGGAAAAATTGTTTCCGGCGGCTCGACGCTGACCATGCAGGTGGCGCGGATTCTGGAACCTCCGGCGCAACCGGGAGCACGCAACCTCGGCAGCAAGGTGAAGCAGATTCTGCGCGCCCTGCAACTGGAATGGCGCTATTCCAAGGCGGAAATCCTTACCCTCTATATCAATTACGCGCCGATGGGCGGGGTACTGGAAGGCGTGGAGGCCGCCAGCCGCGCCTACCTTGGCAAACCCTCGCGGCGTTTGAGCCATGCTGAAGCGGCGCTGCTGGCGGTGCTGCCGCAAGCGCCATCCCGGTATCGTCCCGACCGTCACCCTGAGCGGGCGCGGCAGGCGCGGGACAAGGTGCTGGCGCGTATGGTCGGCGCGTGGTCGGAGGAAGAGATTGCCGACGCGCTTTCCGAGCCGCCCTATTCGCAAACCCTGAAAGAACCGCTGTTAGCGCCCCTGCTGGCGGAACGCCTGAAAAAACAGGCGGCCGGACGCATCCGTATCGACACCACCATCGACGCCGAAGCGCAACAAACGGTGGAATTGCTGCTGGCCGACCGCGCCAATGGCTTGCCGCCCCGCGTTTCCATCGCGGCGCTGGTCGTCGACAACGCCAGCCTTGAGGTGCGCGCCTATGCGGGTTCGGCGGATTTTAACGACGGGCAGCGATTCAGCCATGTCGACATGGTGCGCGCCTCCCGTTCGCCCGGTTCCACCCTCAAGCCTTTTCTGTACGGGCTGGCGTTCGATGAGGGGTTGATTCATTCCGAATCCCTGCTGGCGGACGTGCCGCAATCTTTTTCCGGCTACCAGCCGGGCAATTTCCAGCAATCCTTTCATGGCCCGGTGAGCGTCTCCGAGGCGCTGACCAAATCCCTGAACGTGCCCGCCGTGGAAGTGCTGGAACGTCTGGACCCCGCCCGTTTTGTGGCGCTCCTGCGCCGGGGCGGACTGAAACTGGATTTCCCGCGAGGCGCCGAACCCAATCTTTCCGTCATTCTGGGTGGCGCGGGCGCCAGCCTGGAGCATCTGGTCGGCGCTTACACCGCGCTGGCGCGGCAGGGACTCGCGGGAGAACTGCGCTTCACGCCCGACGCACCGCTACAGGAACGCCGGATGCTCTCCCCCGGCGCGGCGTTCATCATCCGCGACATTCTGGAATCCGGCGGCCCGATGGGACGGGCGCTGGAAAGCGGCGCGGGACAAAAGCGGGGCATTGCCTGGAAAACCGGCACCAGCTTCGGCTTTCGGGATGCCTGGTCAATCGGCGTTTCCGACCACTACACCGTCGGCGTCTGGGTCGGACGCCCCGACGGTACGCCCAATCCCGGTTTCTTTGGCGCGAACGTCGCCGCGCCCCTGCTGGTCGATATTTTCGACGCCCTTGATGCCACACCGGGTGGCAGCCAGCGCCAGCCACCGCCGGAAGCAAAACAGGAACGCATCTGCTGGCCCCTGGGTCTGCGTCAGGACGGCACCGCAGCGGAACACTGCCACCAATCCCGTCTGGCCTGGACATTGAACGGCGCTACCCCCCCCACCTTCCCCGATCGACTGCGCGGCGGCGAAGCCCGTTATTTGCTGCAAATCGACCCGGCAAGCGGTCGCCGCGCCCTATCCGACTGCTTCAAAGGCAAACTGGAAAACCGCGAAATCGCCCGCTGGCCTGCCGTACTGGAACCCTGGCTCGCCCCGGATATTCGCCCCAAAGCCTTGTCGCCCGCATGGTTGCCCGCCTGCGCCGAACATGCCACGGCGGAAGGCCGTCTGAGAATCATCGGCATCAGCAATGGCGCAACCCTGCACCGCTCCGCCGCCGGTAACGCGCCCCTGATTCGCCTCGAAACGCGGGGCAAAACCGATGGGGAAGTGATCTGGCTGGTCAACGGCAAAAACATGGGCCGCCACCCTGTACGCGCCAGTTTTGCCTATCGCCTGGAACAGCCGGGCGGCTACGACATTACCGTGATGGATGAGCAGGGGCATTACGACAGGGTGAGTTTTTCGGTGCGGTGAAAAGCGTCAGACGGCATGCAGGCATGCAAACATTTTCTCCACCGTTGCACAATCAGTGTGCATGCTGTGCGCGTTATGGTGGTTGTTTCATGGCTTCATCATGCTGAAAATGGTCGCCCGCTTTTTCTTTTTTACGCTGCCAGATCAGCAAGGTCTCGTGAAAATTTGGACTTTTGCAAGCGGCTCAAGGTATAACACCATCTTTTTGGAGAAAAGCGCATGGAATATCATCTCTCAATCATCCTTTGTGCTGTTTTGCTTTCCGGTTGCGCGTCCGTTGCAGTAACCGAAGACGCCATCAAGCGCAACACCGCGCATACCTTGGGGCTGGAAGTCAACGACTTCACGATTTCTGACCGCGTTGATGAGGGCGTAAAAACCTCATACCGGGTCAAAACCAAAGCGGGACGGCGTTATTCCTGCTATGTCACCGGCACCATGAGCTACATGGGACGTGTGGTTTCGGACGCTCTGTGTACGGAACTGGGCGGCAGCGGCAAACCCGCGTCTGGCGGTAATAAGGGACAGCAATGCAATGATCTGCTGAAAGCAGCCGGAAAATGTTGAAATAACCCTTGTTTTCTTCGGGCGACGACTTTGGCTGAACCTTCATCGTGCCAGTAGAATCGGGGACACCCATTCGCCAGCCTGTGGCAAGCGAGGGTTGTAGGATGGAAGGCGCTTCGCTTTTGCCGTTGCTACGCTTCGTCGAAAACCGCTGCCACCCGACCCCTGCACGATGTCCGTGCTACGCTTGCTTGAACCTCGTTGGTTAAGTGCATTCCTCTATTTGGGTGAGCGGAGGATATCCTGACGCCGGGGCGCTTCTTCCTTCGCGCGATCCACATCCTTGCGCTGTTGCTCCTGCTGTTCGGGTGAGCGGAGGATACCCTGACGCTGGGGCGCTTCTTCCTTCGCGCGATCCGCATCCTTGCGCTGTTGCTCCTGCTGTTTGGGTGAGCGGAGGATAGCCTGACGCCGGGGTTCTTCTTCTTGCGCGCGATCTGCATCCTTGCGCTGCTTTTCCTGCTGTCTGTCACGCGCTTCCTGTTCTTTGCGTCGCCTCTCCTGCGACCGCCATCTGGCAGCTTCTTCTCTTTTCATATGGTCTGAATGTTCGTGCCACTCATCCGGCCAGTTATCATATTCATCCTGTTCACGCTGTGCCTCCAGAGCCTCCCAATACTGTTGGCCTTTCATCATGCGCTCGGCAACGATCTGCTCACAGACTTGTCCAAACTGCGCCCAGGTGAGTTTTCCCTCATGCAGCGCAAGCACTGATTGTAAGTGCGAATCCATCTGTTCTTTATTTCTTTGCAGAAAGTCGTGATCGCTCATGCTTTTTGCGTAATACATGTTTTCTTGCATGAGTTTGTCGTAATATTCATTCATAAGTCTGCCGAACTTTTCGATGGCTACGCGTTCGTCCTCTGTCGGATAATGATGATCAGAAATATCCACTGGGCAGCCCTCAAAACTGATGCCGGATTTTCCGCGAATAATGGCCAGATCCGGATCAGATGCGAGTCTTGCAAAATATTCCTTGTTAACCTTCTTGCTGACCACCATCATCCCTATGCTCGAACATCCCGCAAGCATCAGCGAAAAAACAAAGACGAACAACGCAAAACCGTGCTTCATGATATGGTTCCTTCCGTCTGAAAAACAGCAAGCACCGTACTCAACGCATCAGTGCACAAGCAAGCATAACACGTTGTCAGTCGGAGCCGCCTGCGCTACCTCTGATCTCTGATACCTGATACCTGATACCTGATACCTGATACCTGATACCTGATACCTGATACCTGATACCTGATACCTGATACCCGTTTTGTCATACAATCAAACCTCATGCAAAAACGAGGTGATGTCATGGCGCTGAATCTGTCTTCTATCGGTCGTAAAAAAGGAGTTTGGCTACTGGTGGCAATAACGTTGCTTGCCCTGGGCGCGCTGGGCGCAACGCTGGGGTATGGCTTGCGGGGCAAGCAACCGCTGGCGCAGATGACGGCGACGGAGCGTCAGGAAGCGGCGCTGGCGGCGGCGGAGGCGGATGAGGGCGCCGGGCCGATTGAGTTGGTGGAACTCAACAATCGTGATCTGGATGGTTCCCCGGCCCTGGCGCTGACGTTCAGCCAGCCGTTGGACGCGCGGCAGAATTATGACGCGCTGATTCAGGTTTTCGAAATGCCGCTGCGACCGAAAGACAAGAAAACCCGCAACCGCCGTTATGACGAGGACGACAGTCGCGCCGTGGATAGCACCGTCGCCAGCACCGAACCGGCCGATGTAGACAGCACGGGCGGTACGCTGGTACAGGGCGCGTGGGTGGTGGGCGAAAATCCCCGCCTGCTGTTTTTTCCGCACATCAAGCCGGAAAGCCGTTACGTGGTGCGCGTCGCGCCCGGCGTTCCCGCCAAAAACGGGGAGAAGACCAGCGCCGAATCCCGCTATGGCATTGTCACGGCGGCTGTATCGCCCGCCTATTATTTCGCCAGCAAGGGGATGGTTCTGCCCGCCCGACAAAACGGCGGTCTGCCAGTGGTGACGGTGAATGTACCGGAAGTGGATATTCAGTTCCTGAAGGTCAAGCCCGATCAGATTTCCCGGTTTCTGGATCGGGTGATTGGCGGGAACGTCAATGCCAGCGGCGAAAACGCTGACGAAGACGATGATGAATACTATTACTACGAAAGTGGCGGACTCAAAGGCGCGGTGAACAACTGGGAACTGGACAATTACCACGGCATGACGGAGAGCGTTTACACGGGGCGTTTCCTGACCGAGCAAAAGAGCAACCGGCGCAGCGTGACTTTTATTCCCGTCGAGGACATCAAGGAACTCTCGGAACCCGGCATTTACATTGCGGTGATGAACCAGCCCAACCGCTTTCGTTACGACTATCAGGTGACTTACTTTTACACCAGCAATCTGGGGCTGCACACGCGCCTGTTCGAGAAAAGCGCCGATGCTTATGTCAGTTCGCTGGACAAGGGCACGGCGGTCAGGAATGTCGATATTTCGTGGCTGGACGCGCAGGGCAAAATTCTCTTGCAGGGCAAGACGGATGGCGAGGGTCGCGCCCATTTCGCCGAGCGTCCCGCAGAGGCCAGGGTGCTGATGGCGCAGCGGGACAAGGAAGTCGCGCTGATCGCCCTCAAGGAACCGGCGCTGGATTTATCCGAATACGATATCGGCGGCGTGCCCGGTCGCGCCGTGAGTCTGTTTGCCTATTCCGGGCGCAACCTGTATCGCCCCGGCGAACGCTTTGATGTTTCCGTGCTGGCGCGGGACGCGGATGGACACCCCCTCCCCGCGCAACCGATACAGGCGATTCTCAAGGCCCCCGGCGGCAAGGCGCAATTTACGGCGACGTGGAAAGCCGAAAACGCCTTCTCCGGCTATTACCAGCACACGCTGGAAGTGCCCGACGACGCGGCAACCGGTTTCTGGAATCTGGAATTGCGCGCCGACCCTGCCGACAAGCGTCCGACCACGGTTTACCGCTTCGGCGTCGAGGAATTTTTGCCCGAACGCATGAAGCTGGATTTAAAGGTCGCCAGCGCCCAACTGGACGCCAGACATCCCTTTGATTTGCAGGTCGAGGGCAATTACCTCTACGGCGCGCCCGCTGCCGGTAATCGCCTGCTGGGCGTGGCGCAATTTCTGCGTGAGAAAAATCCGCTTGCCAAACAGTTGCCCGGTTTTGAATTTGGCGACGCCAACGAAGACTCTGCCCGCCATCGGGAAGAACTCGCCGAAACCACATTGGATAACGAAGGCAAGGCCGGTTTCAACATTGACCTGGAAAAAGCGGCAGGGCGGCAATCGCCTTTCCTCGTTCGCGCCACCATGAGTTTGCTGGAAAGTGGCGGACGTCCGGTCATTCGCTCGCTGGAGCGCATCTATTGGCCTGCGCCGCAACTGCTGGCGGCGCGTCCGTTGTTTCCCGGCGCCTATGCGCGGGAAAACAGCATGGCGCAGTTTGAAGTGGTGCGGGTCGATGCCCAGGGTAAATTTACGGGCGGCAACTTCCCCGTGCGCCTGTTCCGCGAAAACCGCGACTATTACTGGCGTTTTGAAGACCAGCGCGGCTGGCATTCCGGCTACACGGAAACCGATGAACTGATCGCTTCCACCAGCGTAACCTTCACCCCCACCGCGCGCGGAAAAGTGTCGGTACCGGTGAAATACGGTCGTTACCGGCTGGAAATCAACGACCCGGAAACCGGCAAGCGACTGGCCTATCGCTTCTACGCAGGCTGGAGTGCCCAAGCGGATGAAACCCAGGGCATTCGCCCTGACCGGGTGAATCTGAAACTGGATAAACCCGCCTACCGTGAAGGCGAAACCGCCCATCTCGCCATCACGCCCCCCCACGCCGGCGAGGCGCTGATTACCGTGGAAGGCGACAGCACCCTCTGGGTGAAGCGTGTCTCCATCCCCGCCGAAGGCAAAACCGTCGATATTCCGGTCAGCAAGGCGTGGCTGCGGCATGACCTTTATGTTTCCGTGCTGGTGCTGCGACCCGGCGGCAGCGGCGCGCAGATCACGCCCGCCCGCGCCCTGGGACTGGTCTATCTGCCGCTGGAACGCGGCGACAGAAAGCTCAATGTCACGCTGGACGCGCCGAAAAAAATACAGCCGGAAACGCCGCTGAAAGTAAAAATCAAAGTCCCGGAAGCCAAGGGACAAAAAACGCAGGTGACACTTTCCGCCGTGGATGTGGGCATTCTGAACATCACCGGTTTCAGCTCGCCCGACCCCTTCAATCACTTTTTCGGCAAACTGCGCTACGGAGCCGACCAGCATGACGTCTATGGTCGCCTGATTGAAAAAATGGCGGGGCAAAAAGGCAAACTCAAATTCGGCGGCGACTCCGCCACGCCGGAAGCCACCAAAAACCTGCCCAAGAAAGTGCGTCTGGTCGATCTCTTTTCCGGCCCCGTGGCGCTGAACGCGCAAGGCGAGGCGGAAATCACCCTGCCCGTGCCGGATTTCAACGGGCAACTTCGCCTGATGGCGGTGGTCGCCGCGCCCGATCGTTTCGGCAACGCCGAGTCTGATGTCACCGTCGCCGCGCCACTGGTGGCGGAACTCTCCACGCCGCGTTTTCTTACCGTCGGCGACAGCGCCATCGTCGCGCTGGATTTGCACAACCTTTCCGGCGCGGAGCAAACGCTTCAGGTTGAACTCGCCAATGAAGGCGGCCTGAAAATCGGCGAACCCAAACGCAAGCTCAGCCTCAAGGATCAGCAGAAAGTCACCCTGCGCTTCCCGCTGGAAGCGGGTCACGCCTTCGGACTGGTGCCCGTTTCGGTCAAGGTCAGCGGCGGCGTCACGCTCAACCGCGAATTCGCGCTGCAAGTGCAATCCGCCACGCCCCGGCAGAAAATTGTGTACCGCTATACGCTCGCTCCCGGCGACAGCGTTGATTTGCGCAATGCCGATTTCAGCAGTCTGCTGCCGGCGTCAGTCATCGGTCACGTCACGGTTTCCGACACGCCGCCGCTGGATATTCGCAGCGCCATTCAGGGCTTGCTGACCTACCCCTACGGTTGCGCCGAGCAGACCACCAGCACCGCCTATCCGCATGTCTTCATCGGCGACGAAGAAGCCCGCGCCTTCGGCCTCAAAGCCTTCAGCCGGAACGAACGCAGCCAGATGCTGGAAAAATCCATCGCCCGTCTGGGTGCGATGCAAGCGCCCAATGGCGGCTTCAGTCTGTGGGGCAATGCGTCCAACTATGAATACTGGCTCTCTTCCTACGTCAGCAACTTCCTGCTCGACGCCCGCGAGCAGGGCTTTGCCGTACCCGAACGCATGCAGAAACAGGCGATGGATTTCCTGCTGAAAGGCTTGCAGGAAGGCGTTGCGGGTCTCCCCAGCGGCAAGCTGGCCTACAACGAAAACAGCATTTGGCGTGATTACCACTACGCCGGCAGCGGACGTTTCAGCGCCCTGGCCTATGGCGCTTACGTGTTGGCAAGGGAATCCAGAGCGCCCCTCTCCACCCTGCGGCAAATGTATGAAGTGCGCGAACAGGCGCACTCCGGCCTCGCGCTCGTGCATCTGGGTCTGGCGCTCTCCCTCATGGGCGACGAAAAACGCGCGCAAACCGCATTGGCGGAAGGCATGGGCAAAGCACGTCCCAACAACTACTGGTGGGGCGACTACGGCAGCACCCTGCGCGACGCGGCGCTCTCCTACGCGCTGCTGGAACGCCACAAACTCACCGTGCCCGGCAAGGAGAACCTCATCCCCCTCATCGCTGGCGAACTGGATGCCCGCAACCACTACTACGCCAGCACGCAGGAACAACTTGCCCTGTTTCTGGTCGGTCGCCAGATGATCAGCAAGAACGACGGCAAGCCCTGGAATCTCCAGCTGTCCGGCAAGGCGAACGAAAAATCGCTCACCGGCAAAAGTCCGCTGGTGCAAAACCTGAGCGTGAGCGAATTGGGCAGCAGCCTCACCGCCAGCAACACCGGCAGCGAAAAACTCTATCTGGAACTGGCGCTGGAAGGCCACCTGGCCAGAATGCCCGCCGCCCAGCGCAAGAACGTGGAACTCAAGCGCAAACTCTTCGATGGAGAAGGCAACCCTCTGGGCAACCGCAGCCTCAGGGTCGGCGAAAGCGTGCTGGTGATGCTGGAAGTCACCCCCCACGTGAGCATCAAAAACGCGCTGGTGGTTGACCGCATCCCCGCCGGGCTGGAAATCGAAAACCTCAACCTCGTGCAAGGCGAAGGCATGAACACCGTCACGATAGAAGGCACTGACCCCGCGCAGGCGATGGCAAGCGCCGACATCCAGCACGTCGAATTCCGTGACGACCGCTTCGCCGTCGCCCTGCGCCTCAACAGGACGACCCGACTCTTTTATCGCACCAGAGTCGTGACCCCCGGAAAATTCATCTTCCCGCCGCTGTACGCCGAGGACATGTACCGCCCCAACCTTTACGGTTTGGCGGAAGGCGAGGGAACGGTCACGGTGACAGACAAGGCCAGATGAGGCAGAGCGCACGCCCTCCGCCCCTCACCGAGGGGGGCGGCTTTGATGCCGTCGGGGGAGTGGTTCAGCACGGCAATACGCTTGTGTGGTAAGCAAACGCCGCGCAGGATTTTCCATGACCAGCATCTGCATGCCATCACCCCGACAGGATTCTTTCTCCCCTGTTTTCTATCCCGTATCTTCTGCTATAATCCGCGCTCTTTGCCGGTGTAGCTCAGTTGGTAGAGCAGCGCATTCGTAATGCGAAGGTCACCAGTTCGACTCCGGTCACCGGCACCAGACAGACGTTCAAAGCAATCCAAAGAAGTCCGGCAGAACCTGGAAAACCGCCCTACTGGTCAGCGCCGGGCAGCGTCACAAAACCCAGTTTCACCACGCCGGCGCGCTTGGCGGCGGCCATGATTTCGGCGAGGCGCTGGTAGCGCGTGTCGCGGTCGGCGGAGAGTTGCACTTCGGTTTGCGGATCAATGCTGATTGCGGCCTGCAAGCGGCTTTCCAGATGTTGTTCTTCCTCTTTCGCAAGCAGCACGTCATTCCAGTACAACGCGCCTTTGGCGTCCAGCGCCAGACGCAAGGTTTCCGGCTTGATTTCAGTTGTCTGGGCCGATGCCTGGGGTAAATCCACTTTGATGGACTGGGTCATCAGCGGCGCGGTCACCAGAAAAATAATCAACAACACCAGCATCACATCCACGAGGGGCGTGGTGTTGATTTCCACCATCGGGCGGGAAGCCCCGGAATTAAAGCTACCGAAAGACATTTCAGGCGGCCTCCGCGACATTATTGACCGGGCGCAACCTGCTGCTGCCCTGCGGCGTCGGCAGGGGATAACCGGTGGTGAAATAGGCGTGCAGGTCGTGGGCGAACGCTTCCATGTCCGCCGTAACCAGATTGAGCGAACGGGTAAACGTGTTATAGGCCAGCACGGCGGGAATGGCGACGAAAAGCCCCGCCGCCGTCATGATGAGCGCCTCGCCCACCGGCCCGGCAACCTTGTCCAGACTGCTCTGACCGGTCGCGCCGATGCGCGCCAGCGCGTGATAAATCCCCCAGACCGTGCCGAAAAGTCCCACGAAGGGCGCGGTGGACCCCACCGAAGCCAACAGGGTCAGGCCGCCTTCCAGAGAGGAAGCGGTGCGGGCGATGCTGTTGCGTAACGCCCGCGTGACCAGTTCGCTGGCGGAAAGATGGGCGTCCAGATGGCTGTTATGTTTCTGGCGGTGGGATTCCAGATGATAAATCGCGCCTTGTCCCTGGGCGGCCATGTCGTGAAACGGCTTTACCGGGGCGAGTTCAGAAAGCCCGTCGCTGACGGTGGCGGAATCCCAGAACGCTTCCAGCGCGCGCGGTGTTTTCCGGCGCAAGACCCAGACCAGCCAGGCTTTACCCAGAATAATGCTCCAACTGGCAATCGACATGACACCAGAACGATGACCACAATATGGGAGATCGTATCTCCCTGTGACCAGACGGCGGAAAGACTCAAGCCACTTTCAGTGGTTGCGGCGACGGCGGCGTTCATGAACGGACTCCTCTAATTTGAATGAAATGGTGAAGGTTTCCCAGCTATCTATGGTTTCACCGCCCCGGCGACGAGGCGAAAATTTCCATCTCCTGACTGCGGTGGCGGCGGATTCGTCCAGACGGGGAAAACCGGAACTCCGCTCGACTTCGACCTGTCCGGCATTGCCATTGGCAAGCACATGGACGCGCAAATCGACCTTGCCTTCTTCGCGCAACCGTCTGGACATGGGCGGATACGGCGGCCTGGGATTACGCAGATAAGCGGCATTGATGTCGGCGGCGACAAAAGCCTGACTCGCCGCCGCCTTGTTTTCGCCGGTCGCCGTGTCGCTGCCGCTGGCGGCGGAAGAGGCTTCGGCGGGTGCGAACGCTTCGGCGGCAACGGCAACCGGCTCGGCCACCGGAGTATCGACCACCGGTTCAGGGGCAGGTTCGACTTGCGGTTTGACCTGTGGTTTGGGCACAGGGCGCGGGAGCGGCGGCACGGGTGTGGGCGGCGGATCGGGCGGCGCTTCTGCGGACATCGGCGCGGGGTCAAGCAACGTGACCTGCACCGTCTGCTCGGCAGCCGCAAGAATTTGCACCGGCGTCGCGTAAGAACGCCAGGCCATGACCATCAACAGGGCATGGATGAAAATACTCATCATGACCGTCGGCATGATTCGACCAGAGAGGGCGCGCGGCGGCATGTTCATTGTCCGTTGACGACAACCGTTATGCAGCCGTCGTTTTCTGTGCACCGCGCGGAAACATGCCTGTTGCCTTCTTCTCTGCGGGTTTCCGGCGCGCGATCCGGCCACATCAGCGTAATGAGCAATACGCCGGTCAGCGCGACCGCACCATAAAAAGCGGGGCGCAACGCCCTGGGACGATACGTCAGCAAAAGCGCGACGAGGGTGGAGGAAATCGCCAGAAAGCCGACCCATACGGAAACGCCAATTGAAGGGCCGTAGGCGGCGATGGCGGGAATCAACGCCAACGCCAGCGCCATCCAGCCGCTGGCGGTGCGTAAAAGGCGAGTGGATTTTGGCGGGTGCACGCCAAAAATCTGTTTTGCGTGGCGATCCATGCTGGCGCTCAACAGGCCGAAACCGAGCGCGGTCAATGCGAAAATCAGCCAATCCGGAGTGGCGCTCATCTGTTCTCCTGAGTTTGCAAAGTCGCAGAAAGCGGGAACATCGCTTCCGCCAGTAGACGGGAATCTTCGGTGGACGGCGCCGCTTCCGGTGGGCATTGTGGAGATGCCGGCGTTGCGGCAAGCGTTTGCGGTTTTTCCGCCCGAACCCCGGGTTGATGCAGCTCAACCCTGCACGCCGCAAAAAAGAGACTTCCCCCGATGGCGAGGGCGGCAAGATCAAACCCTGGCGTTATCCATTGATTGAGCGCAATGCCACCGAACAGGGAAAGCCCGCCCGTCATGACGTTCAGGACGGGCAGGAACGCGATCAACCCTCCGGCAACGCTCAATTGCTCGACCCACGCGGCTTTGTGTTGTCGCACCAGCGCATGAATCAGGGTGAGGAACCAGATAGAGAAAAACACCTTGATTTCCCATTCGCTGCGTTGCGGTAAATCCGCCGGAATCAGGCGACTCGCCCAGAAATACCCCGCGATGGCGACCAGCAACCCGGAGATGCCCGCAACATTGGTCACTTCCACCAACCGATGCCCGAAGGGAATCCGGCCTGTGGTTTCCTGATTTTTTTTGCGGGCGACGCGCCACATCACCAGCCCGGTGGCAATCATCAACGAACCGCCGACCCCGGCCAGGAACAATAACCAGCGCGGTACGGAGGAGGCGAAAAATCCCCGGTGCAACATCATGAAGACATTGGAAATGGACTGGACAACCGACGGCGATGGCGGCGGAACGGCATCCAGCGGTTGACCGCTCACGCCATCAAAGCGCAACGATTGCGCCGAAGCGCGTCCGGCGGCGAGGCTCATGCCTCTGGCCTGACGCAGTTCCACCACCGCCCGACGGTCGCCCGGATTGGTGATGGTGATCGACCCTGCCGGGCGACCGCCCCACGCGGATTCCGCCGCCGCGACCAGGGCCGCCAGATCGGTCAACGGCGCGCGTTCGCCGGAAGGCGGCGGCGTTTCAGCGGGAGTCATCCGGGCGCGCATTTCCTGCATGTAGGCGCTCATATCGCCGTGATAAACGCTTTGCAGGGCGCTGGGAAAGAGCATATTGCCAAACAGCAGCAAACCGGAAAACGTGATGACAAAATGAAAAGGCAGAGACAACACGCTGCTGGCGTTATGCGCGTCCAGCCAGGAACGCTTGCCCTTCGCGGGACGGAAGGTGAAAAAATCCTTGAAAATATTGCGATGCACAATCACGCCAGTGATGATGGCCACCAGCATGAACATGGTGGCGATGCCCACGATCCAGCGCCCCCAGATGCGATCCATGCCATAAAGCTCAAAGTGGAACCGGTAGAGAAAATTGCCCCCGGCCGTTTCGCGCGCGGTCAGCTTTTCGCCGGTCGCCGGATTGAGCAGAACGCGCGGCCCGCGTCTGCCGCCCCCGCCGCCACCCTGCCCTTGCGCCTGCTGCGACGAACGAGCCTGCAACGCGCCCGCCTCCGGCCTGCCCTGACGCGAGAATTCGCCTGTCGCCTGACGCGAACCGGCGTTTTGACCACCCGCTTCGCCAAACTCGCCAGATCGACGCGAACGCGCCGGGGCTTCGTCCGCTGTTTCGCCCGCGCCTTCTGCGGCAGGCTCGCCGGAAGCTTCCTGCGTCGTCCGCTCGCCGCTGCGCGATTTGCCGCCGCGTCGTTCCGCGCCTGCAACACCTGCCGCGCCGCTTTCCCGCGCCGCCGGATTCCCTCTGCGAAACTCGCCGCCCTGTCCATTTCGTTCCGTTGCGCCCACGCCGCCCCCCGCGTCGTTTTCACTGCCTGCGCGGGCGGATTGCCCCTGTCCTTCGCGTCTAAACCCGTGTTCGCCCGCGCCGGTAAAACCTGCCGCACCGCCTTGCGGTCGTTCCGGGCGGCCTTCGCCGCTGCCTTCCGCGCTCTGCCACGACAGGCCAAGCGTCGGATTGCGCGGGCCGGGCAGGGTCAGGCTCCATTGCGTCGCGTCGGGCGCTTCCTGTTCCAGAACCCGCAAGGCGCGGTCAAAAGCAACCTTCCGGGCATCCGCCTTGTGCAGTTCCGGCTGCATCCAGAACGTCATTTCGTTGCGAAAAAAAGACAGCGTGCCAGTGACGAAAATCGCAAACAACAACCCGCCCAGCACCAGACCCGACCAGGTGTGCAACCAGGACATGGATTGGCGTAAGCCATGCGGATAATTAAATTTCATCGTATTCCCTTGAATTCCACTTTAAAAATAGCAGTGATGAATTTATGTCAGAGATCAGAATCATCGGCGGAAGGGCGTCCGCCCCTGCCTTCTCTGCCTGCCCGACCTGTGGCTTGCGGAATCTCTCCTGCCGCGCGGTCAGTCCGGGCTGCGTTCGCCGCTTCCGGCGTTGCGGCGGGCGTGAAGAACAGCCACGTTCCGAACAACAAGGCGGGCACGATCAGCCCCGACGCGGCGCGCAGCAAGGTTGCCGTGGCAAAGACCCAGAGCACAAACAGCAGATACAGCACGAAAGCCAGCATGACCGCCAAGGCCACGGCATCGGGTCTGGAGAGCGGCAAGCCCGTCGCCAATGCCATCGCGCCCAGCCACGCCACGCCGTAACCGCCGAAAATCGCCATCAGGATCCTCAGCCCCGGATTGAGCCGGGGATGCCGCTCAAGGGCAGATACCCACTGTCTGCACAAGGTTTTCATGACTTGACTCCTGTAACGCAAAGCACGGAACCCGCCGCAAGACAGGCTCCGTGGCATTTGCGGATTTGCGAACCTTCACCCGCCTCAGAAAGAAGTGCTCAGATTCACGAAGAACGAGCGCCCCGGTTCGTTATAGGTTTCCGCGCCCTGCGCCGTGCCGTTGTCCTTGCGATACAGGCGTTTGTCGGCGAGGTTGTTGATGCCGACGCGCAGGCGGGTTTCCTTCGTAAAGTCGTAACCGGCGCTCAATCCGTAGAGTTCATAGCTGCCGCGTTCCTTCAACGCGTCCCCGGTCTGGGGCGTGTTGCTCGCCATGTTCATGGTGCGGGGCTTTTGCTTGCCGTAGAACGTGGCGGTGAACTGGAACGAGAGTTTGGCGGTGGCCTGCCAGTCGAGCGTGCTGTTCACCGTGTATTTCGGGATCACCGACAAGGGCTGATGCGTCGACTTGCTCTCGTTCTTGTCCATCCAGGTCAGGTTGTTGCTCAGTTTCAGGATGCCGCCTTCATCGCCAAGAATCGGGATATTCAGGTAGCCTTCAACCCCGCGCACGATGGCCTTGCCGGAATTGACCCACTGGAAGGCGCGGTAACCATTGACCACCGGGGGAATCGCCTGATCGCCCAAATCGGCAATGATTTTGTTTTTGTAGTCATTGTCGAAGTAAGTCAACCCGGAAGCCCAGCCGCGATCCGCCCAGGCGATGCCGATTTCCTTGTTAATGCTGGTTTCGGGGTCAAGATCTTCGTTACCGAAAATATTGCAAGGCCCGCTGATGCGACTGCCGTCGACCACAGGACAGCCGTTGCCACGCGTCGTATACATGTAGGCCGGACTGGACTGATAGAGGTTCGGCGCTTTGAAGGCGCGGGCAACCCCGCCTTTCAGGGTCACGGTCGGCGTCAGGGTGTACGAAGCGTTCAGGCTCGGACTCCAGTTGTTGCCAAATTTATCGTGATGGTCGAAGCGCAAGCCCGGCGTCAGAATGAAATTGGTGGTAATTTCAATGTTGTCTTCCACAAAAACCGAGGCAATAGTGGCGTCGCTCTTGGGATTCTGGTCGCGAGGAATGCTGTAGGCCGCGCCGGAAGGGTCGTAACCGGTCAGCCCCATGCTGACCGCGTAAGGGTCTTCCAATTTCTGTTTCGTGTATTCCCCGCCTACGGTCAGTACCGAGTCAAGACTTCCGAGTTTCAACGGGGTGTTGTATTCGCCGCTCAGGAGGTAGTTATCCAGCGTTGAGGTCGAGCGTTGCGCGTCAGTGGTTTGGATCGAACCTTCGACGCCCCCCGCCAACCCTTCATTCAGGCGGGAATTGGTCGTGCCTTCGTAGGAAAGCGTGATCCGTGAAGTACGCCCTTCGCCGTAATCGCCCCGGTGCGTGAGGGAGCCGGTGCGCCGATACATGGTGTTGGTTTCCGCGCCATCGTTCGCCAGCGTAGACATCGCGGCATTGCCTGTGCCCATCAGCCGGTCGCCCGCGTAAATATTGCCCTGACGACTGAAACCACCTTCCAGTTCGAGGAGATGGCCCGGCGTCAAATCCCAGCGCAACAGGGCGTTGATGTCGCGGTTGCGCACGCCTTCGCGTCCGGCAGGCGGAATGGTCGCACCCGTCGCGGGTACGCCGGAAGCCCTGGCGTTAACTTCCGGTGTGTCCGAAGTCGTCTTGTTCACATTGCCATAAAGCCGGAACGAGAATTTTTCGCTCAACGGCCCCGCCAGATGAAAACTCGCCCGCTTGGTATCAGATTCATCCCGGTCTTCCGGCGAGAGCATGTAGAGCGAAACCGAACCCGTCAGGCGGTCGGCAGGTCGCTTGGTGATGATATTGACCACGCCGCCCGCCGCGCCGGAACCATAACGCGCCGCCGCCGGGCCGCGCAATACCTCAATGCGCTCCACCGCCTCGGCAGGCACCCAGTTGGAATCGCCACGGGTGTTGCGCTCGCCGTTTCGCCCCATGCGCACCGAGTTGCGCGAGGAGACGGGCTTGCCGTCGATCAGGATCAGGGTATTTTCCGGCCCCATGCCGCGCAGGTCGATCTGGCGGTTGTTGCCGTAAGCGCCGGAGGCGCTGTTGCCGGTGAGATTCACCCCCGGCATGGTGCGGATGATTTCGGAAAGGTCATTGGCGGGCGGTCGTTTGGCGATGTCTTCCGAGGTAATCACCGAAACGCCGGGCGCCTGCTTCAGTTCTTCTTCGGCGGTGCCAAGCACGTGGACTTCCGGCAGGGTCGCTTCCGTGTCCACCTGCGCCTGCGCTGACAAGGCCATCGCCGCCATCCCCACTGCCGCCCAACGCAGATTGCGGGCCAGTGTTGAATGCGGGAACGTCATGCCAGAAGCCTTGTCGGGAGAAGGGGGGAGTAGATATACGTCATGGTTGCTGGGGGGTAGCTGGTTTTGGGAAGGAGAACGATAATAGAAGCAATTATCATTTACAACCATCTTCCCCGAAATGTTACAAAATTCCACTTGCAAAATATTCCATATGGCAGCAAGAGCGGGTTTCGGTAGGGCGCGCTCTCCGAGCGCGCCGCATGTTAATAACGGCGGTTTCTTCGATGTCGCCCTACCTTTGCGCCGCAGGTCAACAAGGGCGGTATCGTAGATGCCGCCCTGTTTTTGCGCCGCAATCCCGTCAGTCAACTTTCCGACGCGCTTGATCGGGATGTTGTTAGCACTCTCCTCCAACGAGTGCTAAAATACCGGTCAAATTCTGCTTCAGAAGGAGAAACACCGCATGACTCACGCTCTGGCTTTTCCCGCGCCGTCCATCGTTGACGGCGCAGTTGGCGCCGCAGTTGGCACCATTGACGCCTACATTCAGGCGGCGCAGCGCGCGCCCATGTTGTCCGAGGAAGAAGAAGCCCAGCTTGCCCGCCGTTTCCGCGACGAGGACGATCTGGACGCGGCGCGGAAACTGGTGCTTTCACACCTCAGACTGGTCATTTCCGTCGCCCGTGGTTATCTGGGCTACGGCCTGCCGCACGCCGACCTGATTCAGGAAGGCAATATCGGCCTGATGAAGGCGGTCAAACGCTTCGACCCGGAACGCGGGGTGCGACTGGTGTCTTTCGCCCTCCACTGGATTAAGGCGGAAATCCACGAATACATCCTGAAAAACTGGCGCACGGTCAAGGTCGCTACGACCAAAGCGCAGCGCAAGCTGTTTTTCAATCTGCGCAGCCTGAAGAACGCACTCACCCACGAATCCAGTCTGTCGCCCGAACACACGACGTTGATTGCCGAAAAACTGGGCGTCAAACCGGAAGAAGTGTCGGAGATGGAGGGGCGCATGGGCGCGCACGATCTGGCGCTGGAAGGCAGCGTGGATGATGGCGAGGAAACCTACGCGCCCATCGACTACCTCGCCGATTCGCACTACGAGCCGACCCGCGTCATCGAAGGCCGGGAATACGCCCGCATGCAGAACGAAGGTCTGCAAACTGCGCTGGCGGGGCTGGATGCCCGCAGCCGCCGCATCATCGAAACCCGCTGGCTGGCCGAAGACGGCGAAGCCGCCACCCTGCACGATCTGGCTGCGGAATTCCAGGTTTCCGCCGAACGCATCCGCCAGATTGAGGTCAAGGCGCTGCAAAAAATGCGCGCGTTGATTACGGCCTGAGCCACCAGAACGAACAGCGGCTTCAGGTAGGGCGCGTTCTCCGAACGCGCCGCATGCTAAACAAACGGCGGTATCGTAGATGCCGCCCTACCTTTCCGTCGTATAGTTGAGGCAGGATGGTTTAGGCAGGCGCACGCTCCACCCCTTCGGAGCGCCTGCCCTCAATCTGTGACGCGCAGGAAGGTTCCGCCCGCGTGAACGCCTGCGCCAAAGCCGCAATCAAAGGCATCTCCCGTCGTTTTCAGTTCGAGCCGGTTATCCCCGAAACGCACGCTGATTTCGCAGTCTGCTTCACTGTCATTGTCCGGGCGGTAGTGGGCAACGCGCTGATTCAGGGGCATGGAGACGCCGAAATCGCCCATATTCGGCCCATACATGAGGCTGTTTATACCCATACGCAACAATTCACCTCCGATGTCGTAGCTTTTTCCATTTTGTCGTACCGTAACGACGCTCCATGCCCCCATCCCTGCATACTGAACATAGGTGCCAGCGATTTTTTTTGGCCATGTGACCAGATGTGGACGGATCTGTTCGAGGTTGTAACGGCTGTTCTTGTCTCCAGGAAGCAAATTTGCCCAGGCGAACGCCCAGGCGTATTTCTGCTGGCGCAAATAGGTCAGCGCGACGTTGTTGTAGGCGATGGCCATTTGATGTTCCGTGGTCGATTGGTTTATTGAACAAAAATCAGCCAGCGCCGCCTGATTGATAAACGCCTCTCTCGCCAGCGCATAGGCTTTCTGTCGATAGTATTGCGCGCCAATGTCGTTATATTTCTGGATGCGGGCGCAGACGGTCGCCTCGTCTTCGCCTTCCTCCATGAGCGCCTCCCCGGCAAAAACCGGGCTGGACAGCGGCAAACCAAAGACGGCAAGCGCGGCAAACAGGGGAACACGGGTATTCATGGCGTTCTGCTGTCGGTGGTGATTGATGACAATGCATTATCACCCGAAGCGTGCAGCAAACGCAAACGTTCGGCCATGCGCAGGCTGTGCGGCAGCAGATAGTCGCCTGCGGCGAGCGGCGCGTTCAAATGCTCAAAGCGCGCGCCCAGGTCGATTCCGGCGTGTTGCCAGGCGTACCAGACCAGGGTGGTGCAATACTGGCCTTCTGTGTCGTTGGCGACGAGGCGAAATGGCGTTCCGAGCCGCGACCGGGCGTGGTGCACGGCGGCGGCGCGCGCTTCCTCGTCGGCTTCAACGCGATAGATGGCAATGCCGCGCGTGCGTTCCGGGGCCAGAAAAAAATCAAGTTCATCCACCACCACGGCGCTCGCGCGTCCTGCCACTTCCGACGGCACAGCATGCAACACCTGCCAGCGTTCGGGCGCGCCAATCAACATGCCGACATGACTGTAGGGATCGCCGCGTTTTTCGCGCGAAGCCAATATGGACGCCATGCCGCGCACGGCGTCGCCCTGCCATTCATTGCCGATGCGAAAAATGAGATCGCCCGCCTTGAGACGGGCGTCAACGACAGACGGCAGGTCAACCGGCGTAAGGGTCGGATGCAGCAGGACATTCGCGCCCCATCCGACACAAAGCAGAAGCAACAGCGCCAGAGCCAGCCATCCGGCCCGGCGAACGCGATGACGCGCCAGATTACGCGGGGCGGTTTGTCGCGACACGAATCAGTTCAGCCGTATTTTCCAGCCGCCTTCTTCCTTGTTCAGCTTAAACGTTCCGCTCTGCTTTTTACC
>JAISRR010000080.1 GCA_031273565.1 Zoogloeaceae bacterium
AAACCCAATACAAATAATGGTTTGGCGTGGCGGCGATGAATTTCCCGCTTTTCGGTTTCCGTTGCGTATGCCAGCAAACAGGCAAAAACGAAGGATTTACGATTGAGCCAGGCCAGTAACAGCATCGGCATGAGTGACATCCATAACGCCAGGAGTGGCGCGTAGGTCAACGGATTCTGCGTCAATTGATGATACCCGACGATACCCCCGAACAGAAATACGCCGGATAGCCAGATGGCGACGACGATAAAAGTAGCGGCAAGACTATTCATCAGGGCTACAAACAGGGGCAACATGAGTTTCCCGTCCCTCGCAGGTAAATGGGGATATTCCCGTTCCGCTACTTTTTCCAATACACAGGGCAAGGCGCATACCGACGCAATCAGGGTCAGGAACAGATAAGGCAGGGAAAAACTCAATGTCCAGGTGGCTGTATGCACAAACACTTGCGGTAACGCGCCTTCATTGATTGAATCTTTAACCGAAGCAAGCTGAAATAGCCATATCCAGTCCATCTTTCCCGTAATTTTCCAGAAGATGACCGCTATCGCCAGCAAAATAATCGCGGGCATCAGCACATAGCCCCACAAATCCGGCCTGGCCAGACTTTTCGCGCTGCGCCCCAATGCCTGAAACACCGGTTTCATGTTGAAATTTTCTCTCGCTGCGCCGTCGCCTGAATTTCATTTTGCGTCACGCTCACCAGCGCCCCGCCGCGCAACTGGCGCAGGGCTTCGAGGCAGTAGTGGATGTAGGCCAGCGCCGAGAGGGTGGGGACGAAAAATCCCAGTAAGGGAATCAGTCCCAGAAAGGATAAAAAAAGACCCAGCATGAACAGTGGCCGGGCATGATGGCGGCGGATTTCCGCGCTTTCCGCTTCCGTCGCGTGCAGGGCGAGGCAGTCGAAGACAAAGGTTCTGCGGTTGAACCAGGCCATGAGCAGCAGCGAGAGCACCAGACCCGCGCCGGGCAACAGCCAGAATGGCAGGCTCGCCAGCCAGCCGAAGGCAAACATCAGCGTCGCGGCGATGCTGTTCCAGAGCGAGGCGACAAAACTGTCCCTGCCCATCCGCGCCAGTTCCGGGTAGTCTCGTGTGGCGACCCGTTCCAGCAACCAGGGCAACACGCACACGGCGGCAATCATGGCGGCGGAAAGGTAGGCCAGCACCAGTATCGTCATCCATCCGCCCAGATAGGCCAGTCCCTGCGCCAGCCACGCGACCCCCCAGGAAACCAGCCAGGAAAAAGGCGGATGTTCCAGAAACCACGCGATGAGTTCCGCCCATCCCCACCAGGCCAATCCCAGCCACAACGTCAGGGAAATGGCCGCCGGAGCCAACAGGTAACGCCACAAACCCGGTTTTGCCAGACTTTTGACGCTGCGCCAGAGCGCCTGAAATACTTTATGCACGTGGATTGTCCTTGTAAGTGGGGGTGCGAATGTGTTTTTGCATTCCTTTTTGTATTATCCCACGGGCACGGACACCAAACTCACGTCGCCACCATTTCAGCATTGCGGTATCGACGACGGTTGCGGTGATTTTCATGCGATTTTCATTGATTTCCCGTGCTTGCTGGTTCTGTCGATAGCGGGGTTTTCTGCACCTGAATCAAGCCGCGCCGCGAAGCGGGTTCGGCTTGAATGAATTGTTAGGCTTGCGCCGCGAGTAACTCACGACAAGCATCCAGAATGTTCGGAACGCAAGACTCTGCGGTGATGCCCAGCCCCTCGTGGCCGTACTGTTCGTGGCCCAGCAGCATGAACACGGCAAGCTCGCTTGGATAGTTGAGCTTTTCGCCGATGTTGGCAATCAGCCCGCAGCCCAGGTTTGGATCGATCTTCCCGGCAAGAATCTGCTGTGCGACCCGCACTGCGTCGTTCATTGATTCGAGGTTGTGCATACCTAACGTAGAACTAACCGGCGCTGCGCGGCTTTATCGCACAGCGTCCAGCAACTGAAAGGAACGAGATTGAGCGCCATGTTAGGCCTGGAAATGTGAGCAGATTATTGCGATTGCATGTTGAACTAGGCGGCTTCACGAAGTGTGGCGCGAAATACACGAATGAACTCGCCCGTCGGGCTTGAAAACACTTCACCCAGCAAAGTCGGGTCTCCGCCAAGGAAACGTAGAATTTCCTGCTCCCCTGGCTGTGCGGATATGAAACTATTGATTTCTGCTTTTGTACGCATAGCATTCTTTCGAACAGTGCCTAACAAATTTTTGCCAACATCCTAACAGACATTCGTTAACATGACATCCGTAGTAACGCAAAATTTCAGGTAGATACACCCGCCTTCGCCGAAACCGAAAACCTTGCAAAACACCGGATTCCCTTCTGTCACCTGCCCCCCGCTTCCCACATTTTTTGCAAGCGTTTTACCGAAACCGGCACGGGTGTTTTGAGTTCCTGGGCGAATAAACTCACGCGCAATTCTTCCATCAGCCAGCGGAATTGCTCAAGTTCCCTGTTGTGGCGATTTTGTCTGGCAAGCTCACGCGCGCGGCGTTCGTATTGTGTCCATAGGGGTTGGTAGTCGGCCATCAGGCGGGCGTCGCGGGGGGCGTCGGTTTTGAGTTTGTCGAGGCGGAGTTGCGCGGCTTTCAGGTAGCGGGGGTAGTGTTGCAGGCGCTCGAAGGGGGTGTCGGCGATGAAGGTTTTGGGCATCAGGCGTTTGACCTGCGCTTCGATGTCGGCGACGGTCGTCGCGTGTGTTTTACAGGCGGTGAGTTTTTTGGCGAGCGCCTGCCATTCCGTCAGGATTTGCCCGGTCAGGCGGGCGATTTCCTGCGCCAGCAGTCCCAGACGTTGCCTGGCTTCCGCGCAGCGCGCCTTGAAACGCTCCGCGTCCGTCGGCCACGGCTCGGCGAGACAGGCGCGTTCAAAGGTCAGGTTGATGATCTGGCTTTTCAGTTCGTCGGCTGTGCCCAGATTCATGTATTGCATGGCCATCTGGGTGAGATCGGGCAGGTTTTTTTCGAGATATTTAATCTGCTCCCTGAATTGCAGCATGAAGAGCCGCCGCAGCCCCGCGCCGTGGATGCGCCGCGCTTCTTCCTGATCGTCGAAAACTTTGAGGCTGACGCTTTCGCCCTCGTCGGCGAGCGCCGGATAGCCGAGCACGGCTTGTCCGTTCAGGGGGATTTCCATCAGTTCCGGCAGTTCGCCGAATGTCCAGTCCGTCAGCCCGGAATAGCCGGAGGGCGTCTCGTGCAGTCCGGCGAAGGTTTGCCGCGCTTCCTGCCCCCATTCGGCCTTGAGTTCGCCGAGGTTGCGCCCCATGTCCAGTTGCCGCCCATGTTCGTCGATGAGTTTGATGTTCATGAAAAAATGCGCGGGCAGGGCGTCCACGCGAAAGGCGTCCGGCGTGACCGCCCAGCCACGGGCGTTCACGCCGCGCTCGGTGAGGATGAATTCAATCAGCGGCGGGAGAAGGCCTGCTTTCATGCGCTTTTCGCCGCCTTCATTGACCCAGACGATGAAATTTTCCGCAAACTCCGGCACGGGCACGAGTCTGGCGCGGATTTTTTGCGGCAGGGTCTTGATGAGGCTGATGATTTTTTCTTTCAGCAGCCCCGGCACCAGCCATTCCAGCCGGGGCGCGGGCAGTTGGTTCAGTTGCGCCAGCGGCGTGGTGAGCGTGACGCCATCTCTGGGGCTCCCCGGCTCGAAGTGGTAGGAAAGCGGATAGTCCACGCCCCCCGCCTGCAAATGATGTGGGAAGGCTTCCGTCGTCACGCCGGCCGCCGAATGGCGCATCAGGTCTTCGCGCTTCAGGTAGAGGAGGCGGGGATGCTCCTGTTCCGCCGCCCGCCGCCAGTGGTCGAAGGCCGCGCCGTTGTGGATGCCTTCGGGAATCAGGCTGTCATAGAAGGCGACAATCAGTTCGTCATCGACCAGCACATCCTGACGGCGTTGCTTGTGTTCCAGCCGCTCGATGTCTTCAATCAGCTTCCGGTTATGCTGCCAGAATTGCCAGCGGCGGGCGTAGCTTTCTTCCACCTCGCCGCCGACCAGGGCCTGACGAATAAAAATGTCCCGCCCCTCGGCGGGTGACATCGGGCCGTAATGCACCCGCCGTTTGGCGACAATGACCACGCCGTAGAGGGTGACGCGCTCCCAGGCGGCGACCTGCATGGCCTTTTTTTCCCAATGCGGGTCGAAGTAGCTGCGCTTTAACAGATGCGCGCCGACTTCTTCCAGCCATTCCGGTTCAATTCTGGCGATGCAGCGACCATAAAGCCGCGTGGTTTCGGTGATTTCCGCCGCGAGTATCCATTTACCCGCCTTTTTTTGCAGCGGCGAACCCGGATGAATCAGGTAGCGAATGCCGCGCGCGCCCAGATAATGCCCGGTTTCATCCGACTTGCAACCGAGATTACCCAGCAAGCCCGCAAGCAATGCCTTGTGGATGGCGTCGTAACGGGTGGGCTGGAGGGACGGGAGCGGTTTTCCCCTCGCTCCTTGCGGGAGAGGGGCAGGGGAGGGAGGGGATTCCTCCACCTCACTCATCCGCCAGCCCAATTCCGCCGTCAGCGCGTGCAATTGCCCGTGTACCTCTCGCCACTCGCGCATCCGCAGGTAGGAGAGAAAATGGGCGTGACATTGTTCGAGCAATTTTTTGTTGGATTTTTTGTGTTCGATTTCATGCGCGTACCAATCCCAGAGCCTGAGCCAACCCATGAATTCGGATTTGATTTCGGGTTTGGCATCACCAGCGGCGGCGGCGGTCGACGCGCCGGAAAACATGATGCGCCGATGTTTTTCATCCGCCGCCTGCTGCTTGTCCTGCGGGCGTTCGCGCGGGTCTTGCGTGGAGAGCGCGGCGGCAATCACCAGCACTTCGCGCAGGCAGCCGCGTTCTTTCGCCGCCACAATCATGCGGGCGATGCGCGGGTCGAGCGGCAGACGCGCCAGCACGCGGCCTGTTTCGGTCAGGCGCCGTTCCTCATCCAGCGCGCCCAGTTCCGTGAGCAGGGCGTAGCCATCGTTGATGGCTTTCTCCGGCGGCGCTTCCAGAAAGGGAAATTGTTCGACCTCGGTGAGCTTCAGGGCTTTCATCCGTAAAATGACGCCCGCGAGCGAAGAACGCAGAATTTCCGGGTCGGTAAAAGGCGGACGGGCGTTGAAATCCGCCTCATCGTAGAGCCGGACGCACACCCCCGCCGCGACCCGTCCACACCGCCCCGCCCGTTGCCGCGCGGCGGCCTGACTGATTTTTTCCACCTGCAACTGCTCAATCTTGTTGCGGTAAGAATAGCGTTTGACCCGCGCAAGCCCGGTATCCACCACGTAGCGAATGCCCGGTACGGTAAGCGAAGTTTCCGCCACATTGGTCGCCAGCACGATGCGCCGACCGCCCGCAGGCCGGAAAATGCGATCCTGCTCGGCGGCGGAAAGACGGGAAAACAACGGCAGAATTTCCGTATGCTGAGGGTGGTGCTTGCGCAGTTCCTCAGCCGCCTCGCGGATTTCCCGCTCACCCGGCAAAAACACCAGAATGTCGCCCGGCCCCAGACGGGAAAGCTCATCGCAAGCGTCCGCGATGGCATCATACAAATCCCGTTCGTCATCATTGTCTTCGCTTTGCACCGGACGGTAACGCTGCTCCACCGGGTAAAGCCGCCCGGAAACTTCAATGACAGGCGCGGGTTTTCCACGGGTCTCAAAATGACGGGCGAAACGTTCGGCGTCGATGGTGGCGGAGGTAATCAGGAGTTTCAAATCCGGGCGACGCGGCAGGATTTCCTTCAGGTAGCCCAGCAGAAAATCAATGTTGAGACTGCGCTCGTGCGCTTCGTCGATGATGATGGTGTCGTAAGCGGCAAGGGTAGGGTCGGTCTGGGTTTCGGCGAGCAGGATGCCATCGGTCATCAGCTTGATCCAGGCCTCCGGCGTGGTCTTGTCCTGAAAGCGGATTTTCACGCCAACGCCCGCGCCCACGGAAGTCCGCAACTCCTGCGCCAGACGGGAAGCCACCGACCGCGCCGCCAGCCGCCGGGGCTGCGTATGCCCGATCAACCCCGCCGCGCCGCGTCCCAGTTCCAGACAAATCTTGGGCAACTGCGTCGTCTTGCCGGAACCCGTCTCGCCACAAACAATCACCACCGGATGCCGCTCAATCAACGCCGCAATGTCGGCGCGTTTTTCATTGACCGGCAACGCGTCCGTAAATTCCGGCTTCGGCAACCCGCCCAGCCGCGCCGCATAAGCCGCGCGGGATTTTGCCAGCAAAGCGGAAAAATCCGCCGCCGCTTTTTCCTGTCGCTCGCCTTGCAATGAACTGGCGTCCCGTTGCAAGGCGAAGAGGCGACGACGGTCGCGGCTCAGGCAATCGTTAAATGAAGGGGCGGCGGCGCGGGGAGATTTTGCATGCATCAACAAGGGGGACGTGGCAATGGATGGGCGTGTATTATAAGGCCCTCTGCGCAGGGAGGCTTTGTCCGGCCTGTGCCCGTTGCGAACATGCCATGCGGTTTATATATCCGGGGCTATTATCGTGGAGAAATTTCAGCAACCCATAGCGGGAAGCACTGAAAGGAACTTGTATCCATAGCGTTACACACAAGTCCATTGATACTTTTGTTATTGTTTAAAAACAATGACTTACAACGCTTAATCGAATTTTACATTAAAAATCAATTCGTTTATAAGAATCAATGCGGGAGCTTCATGCGGTTTGCGGCTATAAATTTAGTGAAGCGGTTTTTAATGAACGATGTGAATTATTTTCAAACTTTTTTGCTCGCTGTGTAAAATCACACATATAGGCTGAAATACTCATCTATGACTTGTTGATTGTATTTATCGTTGCCGCGCCAATACTCCGCAAAGATCCAATCGTGTTTCCCGGCTCTTTTGCGATCGCAAGATGTCGGTTGCAAAATACCTGCACAGGCTAATATCTCTATTAAAACGCTCCTTTCGCTTTTTGCGGATTTTAGCGCCACGGATAATCTGTCTCTTAACAAGCCTGGATATTCATTTGGCGCGCTTTCATTTATGATTTTTAATATATTTTTAAATATATTAATATCCTCAGCGGTGGGTTCTGGTATCTCCTCTTCGCACAATCGTTGCAAATCGAACAGCGTATATATTATTTGTCCATGTCTAACACCGCCCCATTTTATCCTCTCGAAATTTAATACATTCAAATCCTCATTCTCATATTCTTCATCACCTATGATGCCATATCTACTATCCCTGCATATCTCGCATGTATGGCTTGCGTAAGTTATGTTGCCATCTGTGTCGTAACTATAACCGCTAATCACTTTTTTGTAGTTGTGCGGCGGTATCGATTTGGCTAAAAAATAAGACGCCAATCCAGAGCGCAATTCCAAATGCCTCGTAGAAAGGCTTGCCATGAACGCTTTGACCGCTGTATCTATGGATATTTTTTGGGTTAGTTTTATTATTTCTTTTATACATTCGTCGTGTGTTATCGTTATGTTGTCAAACATAACGCCTTTTTGTTTTGCGTAGTCAAAATCTTGTTCAGGTGTATGCCGATCGTCTATCCAGCCGCCGTTCTTCCAGTAAGTTTTAAACAGGATCTGTTTTGCTTTTTTATCCATTTTTGCCTCCGAAGTAATTCGATCACTTCCCGCAGTATAGCTTGTGCATGAAATAACGGCCAGCTACAAATTGGAATGCGCTTGCCTTGCGGAAATGTTACGATGTCAATCCTGCTCCCACTCCCGAAAACGGAAAAAACATGTCCCGAAATTCAACATTTGTCACCTGTATTGTCCTGTTTATACTCATGGCGGGAAATTTTGCTGCCCACGCGGAAGAAGCGGTAACTGACATGGCGCAGCCCCCATCTGACAACCCAGCGGAAATTTCCGCAGATTGCCACCAGATGGCAGGGGTCTATGCGGTCGCAGATTGGGCCAAATCGCCCGGTTTCAGGGGGCTTGTCGACGAATTTATCGACCCGGATTATGTCATGGGCAAACCCGCGTTTACCATTGCGTTTGCGGATAACGGGATTACCTCAACTGGCGCGATCAGCGGCAATGTCACGTCCATGCGTGTGCGGCTTGACGAAGAGGGCAAGCCCTTTGCCCATTTTGGCGGCAAGGCGCGATGCGCCCTGGAATTCGGGGAGAGCGGCGGGCAGATGTTCCTCGTCAGCGAAGACCTGAGCGCCATGCCAGAACAGGAACTTGACATGTTGATAGAATACTTCGCCAGGGTATGGAAGGAAAAAGCGCCAAAGAAAAAATTGCGCGCCA
>JAISRR010000131.1 GCA_031273565.1 Zoogloeaceae bacterium
CGGCGAGAAGAAAGAGGCGACGGAATGGCATCGCATCACTTTCTTCGGTCGTCTGGCCGAGATTGCGGGGCAATACCTGAAAAAAGGCTCGCAGGTTTATGTGGAAGGCAGCCTCAGAACCCGCAAGTGGACGGACAAGGAAGGCAATGACCGTTACACCACCGAGATTCGCGCCGATGAAATGAAGATGCTGGGCGGCAAGAGCGAGGAACAAACCCCGCAGGCCGCGCCCGCCGCAACAAAACCCACGGAGCCAAAACCCGCCGCGTCCGATGACTTCGGCGATGACGACATCCCGTTTTGAAGGAAAAGATGATGGAAATTCATGAAATTCAACAAGGCAGCCCAAAATGGCACGACTTCCGCGCCCGTCACCTGAACGCCAGTGACGCGCCAGCCATGTTGGGCGTGTCGTCCTACAAAACCCGGTCGCAACTCATCTACGAGTACGCGACCGGCCTCACGCCGGAAATTGACGCGGCAACACAGGCGCGGTTCGATGAAGGCCACTGGCTGGAAGATTTGGCGCGTCCGATTGCCGAGGAGATTATCGGCGATGAGCTTTACCCGCTAGTTGGCAGCAATGGAAAGTACGCCGCCTCTTTTGACGGCCTGACAGCGGACGATAAAATCGTTTGGGAACACAAAACCCTGAACGACAGCATCCGTTCCGCCTGTAAGGAATGGGAAGATTGCGAAGGTGTGCGCATAGGGCGCGGATACGCTTCCGCGCTGCCCGAATACCTTCGTGCGCAAATGGAACAACAGTTGTTTGTCAGCGGCGCGGAGAAAGTCATTTTTTTGGCGACGAAGCGGGAAGGCGAAACGCTGGTTGAGCGCGTGGAAATGATTTACGAGCCGGATGAATCGTTGCGCCAGCGCATCATCACCGGGTGGGAACAGTTTGAAAAGGATGTGGCCGCATACGTCCCGGAACCCGAAGCCGCGCCGGAGCCGGTTGGCAAATCACCGGAAACCCTGCCCGCCCTGCGCATCGAAGTTTCCGGGCAGGTCACGGCCAGCAACCTTGCCGAATTCAAGGCAACTGCGCTGGCGGTGTTCCAAAACATCAACACTGACTTGAAAACCGATGAAGATTTTGCCGACGCTGAAAAGACAGTGAAATGGTGCGCCGATGTTGAAAAGCGCCTTGAAGCGGCCAAGGAACATGTTCTTGGGCAGATGACTACGGTGGATGAGGTTTGCCGAACTGTAGATGAACTGAAAGAAACTTCCCGGCAAATCCGCCTGAAGCTGGACAAGGCGGTGAAGAGCCAAAAGGAAGCTATCAAAGAAAATCTGGTTAGCGAAGCGTTACGCGCCTGGGGGGAACACTACGCAGACCTGAGTGCTGAACTGAAAAGCATAGTTGCGCTGGAAATTCCCCGTCCGAATTTCGCCCTTGCCATCAAGGGGCTGAAGACGCTTTCAAGCATCAGAAACGCGCTTGATACCGCGCTGGCGCAAGCCAAGATTGACGCCGACGCGCTGGCGCGGGATTACCGGGAAAAGCTGGCATGGTTCGATGAGACAGCCAAAGACTACCGCGCCATTTTTCATAACTTGCAACAGTTGATTGCAAAGCCGCTCGATGATTTCAAGGTGGCCGTCCATTACCGCATTGGCGGGCATCGGCGCAATGAAGAAATGCGCATTGAAGCCGAACGCGAGCGCATCAGGAAGGAAGAAGCGGCAAAGCTGGAAGCCGAACAACGCGCCAAAGAAGCCGGACAAGCCGCAATTGAAGGCGCGGCAAAACGCGAAGCCTTGGCGCAAGACATCAAACCCGCAATCGTCGCGGACAACAGCGACATTCGCGAATTTCTCAAGACCAGAGATTTCGGCAAGGAAGAATCCCACATCCGCGCCGTGCTGGTCGAATTCGTTCGGTTTCAAACCACATTTTATCAGGAGAAAATGAAATGAAAGAGCGCCCGATAATCTTTTCTGCGCCGATGGTTCGCACCATTCTTGAAGACAGGAAAAACATGACGCGCCAGGTTATTAACTACTTGCCGGGTTTCAGGATGATAACCGAGTTTAAACCCAGCGACACGCCGGGTTACAAATGGACTTTTCGCGACATCCAAATGATGTGGCACGATATTAAGGAATTGGAGTGCCCCTACGGGAAACCCGGAGACCGCCTCTGGGTGAAAGAAACATTTGCTACAAAATCCCTCGTCGGAAATTCTATTATGAGTTACCCGATTTACCGTGCAGACGGTGAAAGAATGGGAGTCAAATGGGCACCGTCAATTCACATGCCGCGATGGGCTTCCCGCATCCTGCTTGAAATAACAGATGTGCGCGTTGACCGCCTACAGGACATCACAGAAGAGGATGCAATCGCGGAAGGAATAAAAAAATTATCGAAAGATAATGGCAGAACATGGAAATATGGCATTCCGGATAATGATGGACTGCCGGGTAACGATAATCACGGTTGGCCGTGGCAGGAATGGTGTAATACGCCAATAGACGCTTTTCGCAAACTGTGGGATTCCATCAATTCCGCTCGCGGATATGGGTGGAAAGAAAATCCGTGGGTGTGGGTAATTGAGTTCAGGAGGATTGAAAAATGAAATTCACACTGACTATTGTTGATGATTCAGACGGCAAATCCGTCAACATCAGCATTGAATTTGACCCGCCGATCGGCGAGGGGCAACCCGAAACTCCGGCCATGTATATCGGCGCGAAGATTCTCGAACTGATCAAAAATATTACGGAAAAAAGAGAGGTCATAAAATGACCAACGTATTTGACTTTTTCTGCTATCACATCTGGATGCACTTGCCTATTCGCGCACAGGCTTCCATCGTCGGAATGTGGGCGTTGGCATACGCCGGACGTTATGCCTACGAGGAGGATTGAAAAATGAAAGTGATTCAAAAACGCCAATATTCTGCCATTTATTGGGGCGGCGAAAACAGGAAAGAAGTAAGCGAGTGGCTAAAGTTGAAGATTCCGCACCCGACCTACTTTTCTGACGACGGGGAACTTTGCATCACGTCGGGACACGGTTTCCTAAAATTTAAAACCCCCTGCTACATTGTGCTTGATGGCGTGGGGCAAGTTGCATTAGAGATGCTGAAAGCCTACTCTCCAGATGACTTTTCAAAACGTTTCATGGTTTTAGAGGAGGATTGAGAAATGAACGCAAAAGAACTTGCCGCATTGCTGAACGGATGCAAATACCTGGATGAGGTCTCTAAAGAATTAGAGGCGCAAGCGAAAGAAAATCGCTTGGTGATCGTGTTCGGTTGCAGCGATGATCTTATGGAATTCAGGGGCGCAATATACGATGAACTAGACGCTTATGACGGGACAACGGCATATCTTGACAGCAATGGTTTATTGGAAAATAAATGCAGTGATGACTGCCCGTATTTTGCTGAAAAGAAAGACAATGCTGTTTCGATAGAAGCAAAGTGGTGCTCTAACGACATTGGCGCAAGCTGGACATTTGAAACAAGTATCCCGCATGAGACATTTGACGTTATAGAAGACGGTGAGATTTATTGCCGGGGAATCGTGTTTTCATTGGATAGCGTACTGCACGACGAATACCCGGAGGGCGTGAAATGAACATGAACGACCCGCATATCCCCGTTTCTATCGCCCTGCAATACGAAGCCGCGCTGGAAAAGATTTCGGAACTGGAAGAAGAACGACAGGCGCTTGATGATCTTTGCCTTGAACAGCACAAGGCGCTGGCGGCCTGCGCTGACGCGCTTCACAAAGCAAAACTGGCGATTGACGGTTATTGCGTGAGTAAAGACGCGGCTTTCAAAAAAATCAATCGCAAAAAGCGTCCTTTTATCGGTTTTGGCCCGCCGATTGCGCGGGCGGTTGATGCTGAAAAATACACCTGTTACGGATGATAATATCATGACAAAACCCAAACAACGCAACAACGACATAGTTGACGCCCATCTTGACGCAGTGCTTAAAGCCAGCGGTTCGGCGCTGCGCAATTACTCAATGCAAGGCACTCTCAATGCCATGCGTGATGCAATGCGGCATGCGATGGACGCCGCTGTCGAGCACGACAGAAAGTTGCGCGATAAATCTGGTGCCGAAAAATGACACGCGGCAAAAGAAATCCCACGCCCACGCCAAATAATGCGCCTGTTATGCGTGATGCAATCAAAGCGCAGGTATTGAAATACCTTGAATCTGGCGGGGAGTTTTCGGCGGTGCAAATTGCAACGGGCATTGGCCGGAAAGAATGGCAGGGGAGCGTTAATACGATCATTAACGACTTGCGAACCGATGGAATTGTACAATCGCGCTCCCCCGGCAAGGGCGAGGGGCGCGGATTGATGCACTCATTTGTTCATCAAGCCCATAAACCGCCGCCGAAAAGAAAACCCGCCGCGAAGAAAATCCCGGCACCGGATTACAACCCGGACGCCGTAGGGTTTGACCCCGTGAAACGCGCCGCCGCGCTGGAAGATGAGCTTGAGAAACAGAAATCGCTGAATTGGCAGCTTTTGGGCGTCTTGACAGACATTCGCATTATTGTTGACCCCGACGGGAAAATCCCGGTTTATAAGCTTGCCGGGCAAATTGAAAAGCTGTTTTCAGCGAATAAAGGCAAGAAAAATGTCATCGCTTGACATGCTCCACGTTCCGGGTTATCTTCCCGTCTGCCAGCAAACAACTGGCAACGGGTTTGACAGCCTGTCATGGAGCGGCCAAGAGCCGCTACGCGAAACGCAAGCGGCTTTTTTGCGCCTTGGTGTGTCCAGCAATGGGCGACCGGGCGGGAGGAGCCGCAAGGCTCGCCGGTGCTCCATCGGTCTGTCAACTCCCGTCTCGGTCGCCCACCCTTTTGACAGAGGGTTGGCGGTTCAAAACCGCAACTGGAGCACTACATTATGGCACATCAAGCCCTATCCCTTGGCGCGTCCGCGCCTGCCTTACCCAAGCCAAATATTCTCAAAACCACGGTCGAATCTGTCCGCGCTCACGCGGGCGGCTATTCGCTGGATGTCGTATCCGGCGATTGCGGATTCGGCGCGGCATTGCCCCCCGGTCATGCGCCAGAACCGGGCGACAGGCTCATTTTCTCGTATCCACCCGGCGCAAACCATTTTGAACACGACGCCACAGGCTACCGCCTTGAACGCGATGGCGTCCTCATTTCCCAATTCCCAGAACCCGTCAAGGAGCAATCCATGAACACCCTCATCGCCATCAACCCCGCCACCATCGGCGGCGAAACCGTCCAGACCGTCAACGCTCGTGAGCTTCATGCTTTTTTGGAAGTCAAGAAAGACTTCTCGGACTGGATCAAGGCGCAGCTTGAACTCTTCGTTCAAGGTGTTGACTACGCAGTTTTTAACCATAATGAGTATGCCAATATTTTCCCCCAAAAAGGGGAAAACTCACAACCATGCGAAGCGCGGGGGAGGAAGCCTGTTGAATATGCCCTGACAATAGAATGTGCAAAGCATATCTCTATGATGAGCCGTACCGAAAAGGGAAAACAGGCTCGAAACTATTTCATCGCTTGCGAGCGTCAAGTGAAGGCCGGGGTGTCATCCCTCCCGAAGAACCTGACTGAAGCCCTTCGCCTTGCCGCTGATCTGAACGAGCAAAAGGAGCTTGCCGAAGCCCGCGCCCTTGAAGCAGAACGCACAAAGGCGTGGATAGGCTCAAACCGGGAAGCGACAGCAATGGCAACCGCTTCCGCCGCAGTGCGCGAAAAGAAGCGTCTGGAAATTGAGCTTGATCATTCAAAAGAGTACGCCACCGTGAAGCGCATGGAGATGCTCTATCACGGCCAGAAATTCAACTGGCGCTTGCTGAAATCCACGGCTATCGAGATGGGCATCCCTTCGATGGATATATTTGACCAGAACTACGGCACGGTCAAAGCCTATCACGCTGATGTCTGGCGCGAAGCCTACGCGCTGGAAATTCCGGCAGCCCCGTCTAACGATGATCTGGCGGAAAACGCCGCCTGACGATGGAACGCAACATTTTCCTGACCGATGAAGAGCTTGCGCACTTGACTGGGCGCAAGCTCAAAAGCGGGCAAATTGAGCAACTTCGGCGTATGATGATTCCGTTCCACGTAAATGCGCTTGGGCGGCCTGTCGTAACGCTTTCCGCTATCGAGGGCGGGCGCGTTGAACCGAAAAAGGAACCGAAATGGACACCGCGATGTCTGGCGGCGTGAGAAATCATGGGAAGGAAACCGTCCGTCAATTTCAACTTGCCCGCCGGAATGCGCGTCAAGCGCCTTGCGGGCGGGAAGGCGTGGTATTACCTTGAAACCCGTGCGCCGGACGGAAAACGCAAGTGGGAACCGCTCGGAAACGACTACCCGGAAGCCTTGCGCCGGTACGCGGATCGTGTGGAAACCGCAACCGCGCCTGCCGTCACCGTGCCGGAAATGCTGACCGCGTGGCTTGCGGCTACGCTTCCCGGAAGGAAACCAGGGACGCAAAAGGACATCCAGTACTGCCTCCCGAATCTGCTTGAGTTTTTCGGCAACCCGCCTGCCACGCTAGAGGATGTCGAGCCGCATCACGTCCGGCAGTATCTTGACTGGCGAAAAGCGAAAGTGCGCGCCAATCGTGAAATCGCATGGTTTTCCGCCGCGTGGAACTGGGCGCGGGATACCGGGAAAACCCGTGCGCAGAATCCGACGCAAGGCGTCAAGCGCAACAAGGAAACCGGACGAAGCATTTATGTCGAAGATGACGAGCTATACGCCTTGCTTTTCCACGCCGACGAACCGCTGAAAGAGGCAATGGAACTGGCGTATCTCATCGGCCAGCGCCCGTGCGATTTACGCGGAATCAGCGAGACAGACATTAGGGACAACGCAATTTCTGTCACGCAGGATAAGACCGGCGCGAAACTGCGCATTGAAATCACGGGTGATCTTGCGGCGCTGGTCGAGCGCATCAGGGCGCGAAAGGCATCAATCAAAGGGGTTCGCAGCCTGGCATTGATTTGTGATGAAAAAGGGTTGCCGCTGACAAAATCATCCCTGCGCCGCCGGTTCGACGAGGCCAGAATCCGCGCCGCAGAATCCGCGCCAACACCGGGACAGGCGGCGCGAATCCGGTCAATTCAATTTCGGGACTTGAGAGCCAAGGCCGCTAGCGACGTTGAGAACCTGGAACGCGCTCAGGCCATTATGGGGCATACTCGAATCGCAATGACAGAGCATTATGTGCGGAATAGGAAAGGCAAGAAAATTGCGCCAGTGCGGTAAAAATTACAGAACGAACCAGGAATTACAGAACGGAGAAAAATCAAAAACACCCCTGAAACCCTTGGTGCGCGGGGCGGGAATCGAACCCGCACGCCTTGCGGCGCTGGAACCTAAATCCAGTGCGTCTACCAATTCCGCCACCCACGCAAGCCCGTCATTTTAATGGAGAACTCGTATACTGTCAGTCTGCTTAACGTTGCGTTTGTTCATGCCGGTCGATCACTACGAAAATTTTCCCGTCGCTTCCCTGCTGCTGCCCAAGGCGTTGCGCGCGCCCATTGAGGCAATTTATCAGTTTGCGCGGGCGGCGGACGATATTGCCGACGAAGGCGACGCCCCGCCCGCCGAACGACTGCACGAACTGGCGAGCTTCCACGCCGCGCTCGACCGCATTGAGGCGCGCGCCCCGCACGAAGACGCTGACCCCCCGCTCTTCTTGCGCCTCGCCCCGGTCATCCGTCAGTACGCCCTGCCCTTCTCCTGTTTTCACGAACTGCACGACGCCTTCGCGCAGGACGTGCGCCAGACCCGTTATGCCGATTACCCGGAATTGCTCGATTATTGCCGCCGCTCCGCCAATCCGGTCGGGCGGCTGGTGCTGCGTTTATGCGGCGCGCCTGCCGCCGTCGCGGATGCACAGTCGGACGCCATCTGCTCCGCCTTGCAACTCATCAATTTCTGGCAGGATGTCGCCATCGACTGGCAAAAAGAACGCATTTATCTGCCGCAAGAAGATTTGCAGCGTTTCGGCGTGACCGAACAGGACATCGCCGCCGCCCGCGTCACCCCGGAATGGCGCGCCCTGCTGGCCTTTCAGGTGGAGCGGACGCGCGCCCTGATGCTACAGGGCGCGCCCCTCTGCCGTGACCTGCCCGGTCGTCTGGGCTGGGAAATCCGCCTCACCGTGCAAGGCGGGCTGCGTATTCTGGAAAAAATTGAACAGGCGGATTACGACGTTTTCCGCCACCGTCCCACGCTGGGCGCATGGGACTGGTTCATCATGACCCGCCGCGCCTTTACAATGTGAGCTTTCATCCCTCATGACGCCCAACGATTATTGCCAACAAAAAGCCGCCGCCAGCGGCTCCAGTTTTTATCCGGGTTTTTTATTCCTGCCCCCTCCACGCAAGCGCGCAATCATGGCGCTGTATGCGTTCTGCCGGGAAGTCGACGACATCGTTGACGACAGCACGGAAGCATCTCTGGCCGCCATCAAGCTGGCCTGGTGGCGCGAAGAAATCGAACGCATCCAGAGCAAAACGCCCCAGCATCCGGTGGGTCTGGCGTTGCAGGAAGCCGGAAAAAATTTCAACCTGCCCGCAAAACACCTGCTGGAAATCATCGATGGCATGGAAATGGATTTGCGACAGGCGCGTTACCCGGATTTTAAAGCGCTCTCCCTGTACTGCTATCGCGTCGCCAGCGTCGTGGGTTTGCTCTCGGCTGAAATTTTCGGCTATCGGGATGAGCGCACCCTCGCCTACGCGCACGACCTCGGCATGGCGCTCCAGCTTACCAATATCATCCGCGACATTGGCGAGGACGCCCGCCGGGGACGCATTTATCTGCCAGTTGATGAATTGCAACGCTTCGACGTGCCCGCCGCCGACCTTCTGAACAACCGTTACTCAGAAAATTTCGTCGCCCTGATGCAATTCCAATACCAGCGCGCGGAACAGTATTACGGGCAGGCGTTCGCGCAACTCCCCGCTATCGACCGCAAATCCCAACGCCCCGGCCTCATCATGGCCGCCATCTACCGCACCCTGCTGCAAGAAATCCGGGCGGACAATTTTCAGGTGCTGCACCAGCGCATCAGCCTGCCCCCCCTGCGTAAAATATGGCTGGCCCTGAAAACCTGGGCGTTTTCCTGATCCCCACCTCTGACACCTGACACGGACACGACCATGACCCGAAAACTTTACCTCGAAGACCTGAAAACGGGCGATGTCTTCAAGAGTGGCGAATACGCGCTCGACGCGGACGAAATCAAGGCGTTCGCAGAGCGCTACGACCCGCAACCTTTTCATCTGGACGAAGAAGCCGCCCGCGACACTTTTTTTCAGGGACTTGCCGCCAGCGGCTGGCACACCAGCGCCATCACGATGCGGCTGTTTGTCGGCAGCGTGCCGCTGGCGGGCGGCATCATCGGCGCCGGTTCGGATGTTTCATGGGCGCAACCGACCCGACCGGGCGATGTGCTGCGTGTCGAGAGCACGATACTCGACATCAAGCCTTCCCGCTCCAAACCCGATCGCGGCATCGTCACCCTCCAGAGCGACACCCTGAACCAACGCGGCGAACTCTGCCAACGCGCGGTTTCCAAGGTGCTGGCGTTTAGAAGGGAATGAACAAACAGCGTAATCCCGTGCTCGTAAAACATCTGCAAGCGGGCTGAAGTCTGGGCGGCGGTATCGTAGATCCCGCCCTACCCGTCACGGCTCCATGTTCAACCTGTCCAGCCGGTAGCGCAGGGAACGGAAGGAAACACCCAGCACGCGCGCCGCCGCCGTGCGGTTGCCTTTGGTTTGTTCGAGCGCGGCCTGAATGGCGTTGCGTTCCACGCGGTCGAGAAAATCTTCCAGCGTTTCGGTATTGCGGGTGACGCCTTCTTCACCGACTTCCAGAGAAATGCTGGCGGCTTCATTGCCCAGTTGCAGATCGGCCGAACTGATTTGTCGGCTGGAGCAAAGCGCCGTGGCGCGTTCCAGAATGTTCTCCAGTTCCCGCACATTGCCGGGAAAAGAATAGGCATGCAGCGCGCCCCAGGCGGTGGCGTCGAGTTCGGGCGCGTCGGGTCCCGCCAGACGGGCGAGGATGGCGTTCGCCAGCTCCCGGATATCTTCGCGCCGTTCGCGCAGGGGCGGCATGTGCAGTTCGATGACGTTCAGACGGTAATACAAGTCCTGCCGGAAACTGCCCTGCTCCACGCATTCATGCAGGTTCTTGTGCGTGGCGCACATGATGCGGACATCGACCGGTTCTTCTGCCGTGCTGCCGACCTTGCGCACCTTTTTTTCCTGAATGGCGCGCAGCAGCTTGACCTGCATGGGCAGGGGCAGGTCAGCCACTTCATCGAGAAACAGGGTGCCGCCGTGCGCGGCCTGAAAAAACCCTTCGCGCTCGCTGTCCGCGCCGGTAAACGCGCCTTTGCGGTAACCGAAGAATTCGCTTTCCATCAGATTTTCGGGAATCGCGCCGCAGTTGACGGGTACGAAGGGCGAATTTCTGCGCGCGCTCTGGGCGTGGATCTGACGGGCGGCGAGTTCCTTGCCGCTGCCGGATTCGCCGGAAATGTAGATGGGTGCCTGACTTTTCGCGAGTTTGGCGATCAGGGCGCTGACCTGAAGCATGGCGGGCGAAGCGCCCATCACCATGGGCACGCTCCCCGTGCCGCCGGTCGCGTCGGCTTGATCGGCGTCCACGCCCGTGAAACGCAGCGCCGATTTCACCAGCGCGCGCAGTTGTTCCAGCCCCACGGGTTTCGACAGGTAGTCGAAAGCCCCGGCCTTCAGGGCGGCAACGGCATTTTCGGCGCTGCCGTAGGCCGTGATGACCGCCACCGGCGTGTCGATCGCGGACTCTGTGATGTGGCGCACGATGTCCAGCCCATTGCCATCGGGCAGGCGCATGTCGGTGAGGCAAAGCTGGTACGTCTTTTCTTTCAGAAGCGCGAGCGCCTCGGCGACCGAGCCGGCGCAATCGGCGTCCAGCCCCATACGCAAGAGGGTCAGTTCGATGAGTTCGCGGATGTCCGCTTCGTCATCAATGACCAGAACGCGGTGAGCGGCGTTTATTGCGTGCCGTTCTTTGCCTGGGGTTGCGGAGTCTGTCACGTTTCCATCCTTCCTTTCAAAATGAACTGGCCGCCCGGCCCTTCCGCGCCCAGAAGCAGGCGCACGCCGTTGGCTTCGCAGAGTTCACGCGCAATGTGCAGGCCCAGGCCGGTGCCGCGCACAGAGGTGGTGAAAAACGGGTCGAAGATTTGTTCCCGCAGTTCAGCCGGAATGCCGGGGCCGTTGTCGATGACAAACAATTCTACGCCATCACCCGGCAATCTGACTTCCAGTCGCACGGCGCCCTGTTCCCGGGTGGAATAGCGCAGGGCGTTCATCGCCAGATTCCAGAGCACCTGGTGCAGTTGCTCCGGCACGAAATCCAGCGTGGCTTCCGGCGGCGAACGCACCACAAGCACGCCCTCTTCCAGCGCTTCCTGTGCCTGTATTTCCTTGACAAATTCATTCAGGTAATGGCGCAAGGCGATGGATTCACGTCTTTCCGCCTCTTCCTTCTGCAAAATGTGCTGACGCCCCATCACCAGCACATCCTGAATGATACGGTCAAGGCGTTGCGTGTTGTCACGGACGATGTGCATGAGACGGTTCTGCAAGGGCGTCCTGGTTTCTTCCATGAGCAGTTCGCTGGCATGGCTGATGGCGGCAAGGGGATTACGGATTTCGTGCGCGATGCTGGCGGTCAGGCGTCCCAGCGAGGCCAGTTTCAATTGCTGCGCCTCCTCGCGCAGTTTGCCCAGGTCTTCCAGAAAAATCAGCGTCGCGCCGTTGCTGGCGTGCGAATCCGCGAAACGCGCGGTAAATGTCCGCCCCGTCGGGCCGACAAGTTCTATCGCGCCGCGATCATTGCCCGTGCGCCAATCCTGATAGCCCAACGCCAATTCCACCGCGATGCCGGTAAGCGCCATGCCTTCCAGGTCGAAACGCTCCAGAATGGAACGGGCGGACAGATTGCTGCTCAGAATGTGACCGGTCATGTCGACCACCAACACGCCATCCTGTATGCGTTCCATGATCTGTTCGCTGATCTGTCGCTGGTTGTCCCGTTCCAGACCCCGCTGGCGGGCCAGCTCCGCATTGGAAAGCACGCGCTTTCCCAACATGTGTGCAGAAACAGCCGTGGCGAAAAAACCCAGGCAGAGAAAGCCCGCCTGCGCCAGCCGTGCGTTGTCGCTATCGCCGATCAGCACGCCGGCGAGTTCTCCCGCCAATACAAACACCGAGGCAATCGCGGCGTAAAACAGCGCCAGCCGCCCCTGCGCCACCAGACTCGCGCCCGCGACGGAAACCAGCAACAGCCCTCCCATGCCGCTGCGTAGCCCCCCCAGAACGAACATCAGCGCATTGATGCAGAGGACATCGACCAATAACTGCACCGACATCTGGGCATAAAAACGCCTGCGAAAGAACAGCGCGCACAACAGCCCCACGCCGACCAGCGCGGCATAGACGCCACCGATCACGCAGACATAATATTTCCCGACATGCTCAACCCCCTTGAGATCGAGCCAGGGCATGAAGGGCATCGCGCCCAGCAGCGTCGCCTGCACCAGGCGATAGACGTTGAACAGGCGAAATGAACGCCAATGCTGGTAGTTGTCCTCTTCCCCCATCAGCGCTCCGCGCTGTATGTCCGCGTTCATGCCCGCGCTCCCAGTTTTCTATGTTCGGCGCAACAATAGCGCCGTCCGTCGGCATCCGCCAGCATTTCGCCTTCCGGTACGTAAACGCCGCAATGGGCGCAGGCAAGCATGTTCTCCACCCCGGGCGCTTCCGTTTCCGGCTTTTTTTTCACGCCGGGCGCTTTGGCCGGCGCCAGAAGACGCCAGATCAGCCAGCCGATAAAGGCAATCAGTACCAGCCGCAGCATCATGCTTTCTCCAGCCTGGCGAATTCCAGCGCCAGCCATTTTGTCCCCGCACTGCCGAAATTGACCTGCACCCGGGCGTCGGCCATGTCGCCTTCGGCGTCGATGATGACGCCGAACCCGAATTTGGCATGGCGCACATTCATGCCCACGCGCAGACCGTCGGGCAACGCTGTCGCCGGAGGAAGGTAAGCTTTTTGGCGCGCGTCCGACCACGCGGGCGTCGGCGCCGCCGGTCTGGACAGCCGTTTCAGCAATTCCGGCGGAATTTCATCGAGAAACTGCGAGGGAATGCAATAGCGGGTCTGACCGTGCAGCATGCGGGTTTGCGCGTGGCAGAGATAAAGCCGCTGGCGCGCGCGGGTCATGGCCACATACATCAGGCGGCGTTCTTCTTCCAGCCCCGTGTCCTGCATGGCGTTGTCGTGCGGAAAAAGCCCCTGTTCGAGGCCGGTAATGAACACGGCGTCGAATTCCAGCCCCTTGGCGGCATGAATGGTCATCAGTTGCACGGCGGCCTCATCCTCCCCCGCCTGATGCTCCCCGGCTTCCAGCGAGGCATGCGAAAGGAAGGCGGCGAGCATTCCACCCGCTGCCTCGGCTTCCGTCGCGTTCTCGTTCTCGGCGAATACGGCGGCGGCGTTGACCAGTTCGTCCAGATTTTCCAGCCGTTCGCGGCCTTCTTTTTCATTCTGGTAATGCGGGTTCAACCCGCTCACTTCGATGACATGCTCCACGATTTCCGGCAACGGCAGGTCGCGGGTTTCTACCCGCAAGCGTTCAATCAGACGGATAAAGCCGCCCACGGCGATGGCGGATTTTCCGGAGAGCGAAGCCGCCGCGTTATAGAGGCTGGCGTTAATCTGATGCGCCGTCGCCTGCAAGTTTTCCAGACTGCGAGCGCCGATTCCGCGCGTCGGAAAATTCGCCACGCGCAAAAACGCGGTATCGTCGTCCGGGTTGCCCATCAGACGCAGGTAGGCGAGCGCGTGCTTGATTTCCTGCCGCTCAAAAAAGCGCAGACCGCCATAGACGCGATACGAAACGCCGCGCGCCACCAATGCCTGTTCCAACACCCGCGACTGGGCGTTGGAACGATAGAGAAAGGCAATCTGATCGCGGCTCATGCCCTCATCGACCAACGCCCGCGCCTCGTCGACGGCGAAATTCGCCTCGTCCAGATCGGAAAAACCCTCGAACACGCGAATCGGCTCGCCCTCGCCCGCTTCCGTCCAGAGATTTTTGCCCAGACGGTCGCGGTTGTTTTTAATCAGCGCATTGGCGGCGTTCAGGATGTTGCCGTGCGAACGATAATTCTGTTCCAAACGAATCACGTTTTCCCCGGCAAACTCGCGCTCAAAATCGCGCATGTTGCCGACTTCCGCGCCGCGAAAGGCGTAAATGCTCTGGTCATCGTCACCGACGGCGAACATGGTTGCGCCGCTGGCATCACCACTATTCGCCAACAGTTTCAGCCAGTCGTATTGCAGGCGGTTGGTATCCTGAAACTCGTCGATCAGAATATGCCGGAAACGTTGCTGGTAGTGCTGCCGCAAGGGTTCGTTGCGCCGCAGCAGTTCGTAGGCGCGCAGCAGAAGTTCGGCAAAATCCGCCACGCCCTCGCGCTGGCACTGCGCCTCGTACTCGGCGTAAATCTCCACTTTTTTGCGCGTCATCGCATCGTAGGCTTCCGCCCCGCCCGCGCGAACGCCCTGCTCCTTGTGCGCGTTGATGAAATACATCAATTCGCGCGGCGGATATTGTTCGTCATCGACGGAAAGATTTTTCAGGAGCCGCTTGATGGCCGCCAACTGGTCGGCGGAATCCAGTATCTGAAACGTTTGCGGCAGGCCCGCCTCGCGGTAATGGGCGCGCAGCATGCGGTTGCAGAGGCCATGAAAGGTGCCAATCCACAGACTGCGCAGATTAACCGGAATCAAGGCGGAGAGGCGGGTACGCATCTCGCGCGCGGCCTTGTTGGTGAAGGTAACGGCCAGCACCGCGTGTGGCCCCACCTGCCCGGTTGAAAGCAGCCAGGCGATGCGGGTCGTCAGCACCCGCGTCTTGCCGCTGCCCGCCCCCGCCAGAATCAGGCCATGCGTCGGCGGCTGCGTCACCGGCAGCATCACCGCGTCACGTTGCGGCGCGTTCAGCGCGTCCAGAAAATCAGACATGCCGCGCCCCTGTCATTTCGCGCCACCACGCCAACACCTGCGCCACGGCTTCCTCAATGCCAAGCGCGTCGGTATCCAGAAGTCGCGCGTCCGGCGCCTGCCGCAAGGGCGCAACGGGACGCTCGCGGTCGCGCCGGTCACGCGCTTCCAGATCGGCAAGAATGGCGGCGTAGTCGGCGGCGTTGTCGTCCACCGCACCCCGTTCCCGCAATTGCCGGTAACGCCGTTCGGCGCGCACGCGGGCGCTGGCGGTGAGAAAAATCTTCAGCGGCGCGCCAGGAAAGACGACGGAAGCCATGTCGCGCCCGTCGCCCACCAGTCCGGGCGCGGCGTGAAACGCCCGCTGGCGGAAGAGTAAGGCCGAGCGCACGGCGGGCAATGCCGCCACGCGGGAGGCTCCGGCGGAAATGACTTCGCTGCGAATCGCCTCGCCGACTTCCCTGCCGTTCAGCCGCACGCTGTTTTCCGCAAACGCCACTTCCAGACGGGAGGCGATGGCGGCAACACCCGCTTCGTCCGCCCAATCCACGCCCGCCTCCCGCGCCGCCAGCGCGGTGAGGCGGTAGAGCGCGCCGGAATCCAGATAATGAAACCCCAACGCCGCCGCGACACGGGCCGACACCGTGCCCTTGCCGGAAGCCGTCGGCCCGTCAATCGCGATCACCGGCGCGGGACGGGCGATACGGGTAAAGCGGTCAAAATAATCGGGAAACGTCTTGGTCGTACAGGCCGGGTCGTTGATGCGCAACGGCACGGCGAACGACGCCAGCGAAAAACACATCGCCATGCGGTGATCGTCGTAGGTGTCGATGATGGCCGGTTTCAGGGGATGTTCGTCATCCGGCGGCGTGATTTTCAGGTCATCGCGCCCTTCCTCCACGCGCGCGCCCAGTTTGCCAAGCTCCTGCGCCATCGCGGCGATGCGGTCGGTTTCCTTCACCCGCCAACTGGCGATATTGTTCAACCGGGTTGCGCCTTTGGCGAACAGGGCAACAATCGCCAACGTCATGGCGGCGTCGGGGATGGCGTTGCAATCCAGCGTAATGCCGACCAGACCTTCCGGCGGCGCGCTGGCGGAAATCCGGTTTTCCTCCACCTCGATCACCGCGCCCATTTGCGCGAGCGCATCGGCAAAGCGCACATCGCCCTGAATGGAATTTCGCCCCACGCCTTCCACCCGCACCGGGTTGGCGGCAGTAGCGCCAATCGCGCCCAGCGCCAGAAAATAGGAAGCGGACGAGGCGTCGCCCTCCACGTAAAACACACCGGGAGAACCATAACGCGCGCCCGCCGGAACCGTAAAAGACTGCCAGCCGCGCCGCGCTACCCGAACGCCAAAACGCGCCATCAGGTTCAGGGTGATTTCGACATAAGGTCTGGAAATCAGTTCCCCTTCCACCTGCACGGTCGTTTCCACGCCGGTCAGCGGCAACGCCATCAGGAGTCCGGTCAAAAACTGGCTGGAGACATCGCCGCGTATGTTCACCACGCCACCGGGACGAATTACGGCAGGTTTCAACTGCAACGGCGGATAGCCGGATTTGCCCGGGTAATCAATGTTTGCGCCCAATGCGGACAGCGCGTTCACGAGATCGCCAATCGGTCGCTCGTGCATGCGCGGCACGCCTTTTAACACATAATCGCCCCCGGAAAGGGCAAGCACGGCGGTCAGGGAACGAAACGCCGTTCCCGCATTGCCCAGAAACAATTCCGCCTGGCGGACAGGAATCTGTCCCCCACACCCGCAGACCCGCCAGTTTCCATCCCCTGAGCCGACAAGCTCCACGCCCAAAGTCTGCAAGGCATCCAGCATTCGCGCCGTATCGTCGGAAGCCAGCAGGCCATGAATTTCCGTCACCCCTTCCGCCAACGCCGCCAACAACAACGCCCGGTTGGAAATACTCTTGGAACCCGGCAGGCGGATGCCGCCATGAGCGGCAAGCATCCGGGGCAGATCAATAAAATTCATGTCTTCATTTCCTGTTGTGACGCATGACGCCTTCCACAGCACACCATGCATCAAAAAATATCATCTGCCCTGTTCGGTTTTCTTCGCAGGTTTTTGTGTGGCTTTTTTTGCCCCCCTTTCCGGTTTTCTCACGGGGTTTGGCGTTTGCTCCGCTCCCTTGGCCTGCTGCTTCGTATCGAGCGCTGGTTCCGGGCTTTTTGCCTGTTCATAGAGCGGCATCACTTTGGGCAACTGGGCTTCGATATCCTTGATACGGCTTTCGCTGGAGGGATGCGTGGAGAACCAGGGGATGGACATACCCGAACTGGCTTTACCCATTTTCTGCCACAGACTGATCCCGGCATGGGGGTTGTAACCGGCGCGAGCGGCAAGCTCCAGACCGACCAGATCGGCCTCGGTTTCATCCCCGCGTGAGAATTTCAGATTCAGCATGTCGTTGGCCAAACCAAAAACCCTGGCATATTGCCCCTTGCCGATGATTATGCCCAACAAACCCGTGCCCAATGAAGTCAACTGCCCCTTGGCGACTTGCGCGCGCGCGTGTTCGCGCAGGGCGTGCGCGACTTCGTGCCCCAGAACAATCGCCAGTTCGTCATCGGTCGCTTGCAGCTTGTCGATCAAGCCGGTGTAAAAAGCGATCTTTCCGCCGGGCATGCAGAAGGCATTGATTTCATTGGAGCGAATCAGGTTGACTTCCCATGTCCATTTATCGACATTCGCATATTTCACGGCATCGACGCTGATCGCTTTGGCGACAGGAATGATGCGGTCGGTGATCGCGGTCAGACGTTTGGCCTGAACATCGTCAGGACCCACCAGATTGTCTTTGTCCTGCGCGTTTTTCAGCAGCTTCCGGTATTCCCTGTCCGCCTGGGCTTCCATATTCTGGGCGGACACGATTGTGCGAATGGAAGAAAGCTCCCCCACATCAACGCCAACCGACGTGGAAGGGGTGGAAGCATCGTCCGCTGGCCGGGTTTCGAGCGTGCTGCATCCCGAAAAAAACAGCAGCACTGCCAGAAACGCGACAAGACCCGTTTTTTTGCCGTCATCCATATCAATCCTCACGCAAATCATTCAGATCATTGAAAAATCCCGCATAGAATATCCGCGCGTCAACAGGCAGGCAGCCGGTTCTGCTCATGGCTTTCTCTCTCCCCATTCCCTTCTGGCCTTGCGCGCCACCGCAAAGCGTTCTTCCAGCGCCGCGCCATCGTTTTGTTCCAGCGCGGTTTTAAAGTCGTTCAACTGTTTTTGATAGGTTTCGACTTCTTGCAGCAGGGCATCGCGGTTGGCCAGACAGACATCACGCCACATTTCCGGGTGACTGGCGGCGATGCGGGTGAAATCACGGAAGCCGGAAGCGGCAAAATCGAAAAACAGTCTGGCGTCGGGGCGTTCCGCCAGATCGCGCACCAGCGCAAAGGCCAGCAGGTGCGGCAGGTGGCTGACGGCGGCGAAAACGCGATCGTGCTGTTCCGGCGTCAATTCGCAAATTTCCGCGCCACACAAGGCCCAGGCGCGTTTGACCCGATCCAGCCGCTCGTCATCATTTTCGGGCAGCGGCGTGATGACGACTTTGCGACCTCGATACAGATCGCTTCTCGATGCGGCTGCGCCGCTGTTTTCCGCGCCCGCTATCGGGTGGGCGGGGACGAACTGTCCGACCTTGCCGCCAAACGCGGCGTAGGCTGCACGCGCCACATCGGTTTTGGTGCTGCCGCCATCGGTGACAACGGTATCCGCGCCGATACAGGGCGCGATCCGGGCAAAGATGGCGGGCATTTGTCCAACGGGCGTGGCGACCAGCACCAGATCCGCGTCTTCCAGTTCGTGCGCGGGATTGATGCCTGCCCGGTCGATCAGCCCCAGTTTTTGCGCTTCGGCAAGGCTGGCCGGACGGCGACCGAAACCGACGACTTCCCGCACCACCCCGGCGGATTTCAGCGCCAACGCGAACGAACCGCCAATCAGTCCGACGCCGAAGATGACAACTTTGCCGAATTCCGGGGGAAGGGTCATGACAACGCGACTTTCAGGGCTTCCAGAAAACGGGCGTTTTCGGAAGGCGCGCCAATCGTGACCCGCAACCATTCCGGCATGGCGTAGCCCGCAAGTGGCCGGACGATAACGCCCTGACGCAGCAGTTTTTGATGAATGACCGTCGCCGCCGCTTTGTCCGCTCCGGCCTTGAAGGTGATGAAATTGCCGCGTGAGGGAATGTATTCCAGCCCGGAGGTTTCGAAACCGTCGATGAGGGTTGCCCTGCCCTCCCGATTGCTGGCATGGCTTTTCGCCAGAAATTCCTGGTCCTCCAGCGCGGCGATGGCGCTCGCCAGCGCCAGATTGTTGCAGTTGAAAGGTTGGCGCACGCGGTTCATCAAATCCGCCACCGGCGCGGAGGCGATGCCATAACCGATTCTCAAGCCCGCCATGCCGTAGATTTTGGAAAACGTGCGGCAGACGATGAGATTGGGAAATTCCCGCACCCAGGCCACCGCGTCATACTGTTCATCGGTCTCCAGATAATCGGTGTAGGCTTCGTCCAGCACCACGGCAACGCGGCGGGGAACAGCGGATAAAAAGGCGCAAAGCGCATCCGCCGACAAGAAGGTGCCGGTGGGATTATTGGGATTGGCAATCCAGACGACATGGGTATCTGGACGAATCGCCAGACGCATGGCCTCAAGATCATGTCCGTAGTTTTGCGCCGGGACGGTAATCATTTCGCCGCCCACCGACAAGGTGGCAATGGGATAGACGGCAAAAGCGTACTGCGAAGCTACGGCGGAACGCCCGCTATCCAGAAACACCCGCGCCACGAGATCCAGCACATCGTTGGAGCCGTTGCCCAGCACAATCTGGTTGGCCTCGACGCCATGACGGGCCGCCAGCGCCGCCGTCAGCATGAACGGATCAGGATAGCGCTCGCCACCCGCCAGCGCGGCAGCGGCGGCTTCTTTCGCCTTCGGACTCATGCCCAGAGGATTTTCGTTGGACGCCAGCTTGACGATGGATTCCACCGGCAACCCCATTTCCCGCGCCAGTTCGGTAATCGGCTTGCCTGGCTGGTAGGCGGAAATGGCGCGGATATAGGGCAGCGAAGATAACGCGGGGAGCGCGTCATCGTTAAAAGCGCTTTGTGGCATAAGAATTTGACCGGAACGGGATAAACAGGGCTGGAATTCTAACATGTCGGCCTTTTCCCGTTTGCTGCTACAATCACTGCCTTCTGCGTTCGGAAGCATTCGCGCAGACGGTGCTTTGGGGCCTATCGTCATGCCTTGGACGCAGTTTCTTCTTGATTTCATGCCCTGGGCGCGGGATGCAAATGTCAAAGCAAAAGAAATTCTGGATTTTCATCGGAATATTGGCGTTTTTCGCGCCCGTGCTGGTCGTAGCCTGGCATTTCAGGCTTGTTGCACTGGCGCAGCACTGGATTGGCGCTTCCCTGCGTGCCGAAGCGTGGCGTCATCACAGCCTCCAGCTATCGGCCTACCGCGTCACGCTGGAAGCGCACCCCATTTCCGGGCTGACCCGTAACCTGTCCAGTCTGACGTACAACACCCGGACGGATACCCTCTTTGCCACCATCAACCACCCGCCACAGGTCGTGGAAATCACCCGGGAAGGCCATTTGCTTCGGCAGATTCCGGTAACGGGCATCGACGATCTTGAAGGCATCTCCCATGTCGAAGAAAACCGGTTTATCCTCATTGATGAGCGCAAGCAACGCGTCTATTGGGACGTCCCGATTGCGCCGGAGACGCAAAGCATAGATGTCAGCCGCCTTCCCCGGCTGGAATTGGGTCTCTTGCTCAACGAAAATTTCGGCTTTGAAGGCATCACCTGGAACCATCATACCCGACAACTTTTTGTCGCCAAGGAAAAACCGCCACGGATATTCGTAATTCATAACCCGGCGCAACCTGAGCGTGGCGACACCTTTGACCTGAATATCCGGGATTGGTCAAAACCCGCCGCGTTCATGCGTGACATCTCATCGTTGAGCCTGAACGACAAGAACGGACACATGCTGATTTTGAGCGACGAATCCAAACTCCTCGTCGAATACAGCAAAGAAGGCGAACTGCTCGGCCTCCTGCCACTCTGGATCGGCTGGCATGGCCTGAAACGCTCGATCCCGCAAGCCGAAGGTGCCACGGTCGCCCCGGACGGGACGATCTATATCGTCTCTGAACCCAATCTGTTCTACCGTTTTGAACGCCCCCACACCTGAAAAACCGCCGCGCATTCAAAAATCCCGCCGTTAGCCGTTCAGTTCCCCGCGTTCACCTCATGCCCGCACAAATCAGCTTTCATCCATCCACGCCTGCTGAATTGCCTCCAGAATCTTTTCCCCACAGTGCGCCGGATCGTCGTTGAAATCCGGCAGGGCCAGCACCCAGTCCCGCAGGTCTACAAAATTGACGCGCGTCGGGTCGGTTTCGGGATGCGCCTCGGCAAGTTCGATGGCGATGTCGTTGATGTCTGTCCATTTCATGCGGTTTCTCCTCAGGCTTCGCGCGTCATGTTGATGCTGTAGCGGGGAATTTCCACGGTCAGCGGGGTTTCTGTGACGATGGACTGACAGGAGAGGCGCGAATGTGGTTCCAGTCCCCAGGCTTTGTCGAGCATGTCTTCTTCCAGTTCGTCCGCCGCTTCCAGCGCCTCGAACCCCTCGCGCACGATGACGTGACAGGTGGTGCAGGCGCAGGACATTTCGCAGGCGTGTTCGATTTCGACGCCGTGCGCGAGTAACGCCTCGCAAATGGATTGCCCGGCTTCGGCTTCGATGACCGCCCCTTGCGGGCAAATGTCCACATGCGGCAGAACCACAATTTGCGTCATGGATGCGCCTCCTTTTCGATGCGGGTTTCCAGTTCAGAGAGTTCGTCGACCCTGCGTCCGGACAGGGCGCGCTTGACGCTCTGATCCATGCGCCGGTGCGCGAATTCCTGCGTGGCGAAGGCAAGGTCATCCATCGCCAGCGCAATCTGGCGACGATTGTCGCCCAGAATATGGGTTTGCAGTCGCGTCATGGCGGCTTCGATGGCGGCGATTTCCGCCGCTTGCAACAGATGCATGTCTTCTTTCAGCGCGGCCTGCGTCGCCTCAATCAGACGTTGCGCTTCCACCTGTTCTTCTTTCAGGGCGCGGCGCTGGGCGTCGTCTTTGGCGTGCGCGAGCGAATCTTTCAGCATGGCGGCGATTTCATCGTCGGAAAGCCCATACGAAGGCTTGACGGAGACATGCGCCTCCACGCCGGTGGTCTGTTCGCGGGCGGTGACGGCAAGCAGACCGTCCGCGTCGACCTGGAAGGTGATGCGGATGCGCGCCGCACCCGCCACCATCGGCGGAATGCCGCGCAATTCAAAGCGGGCGAGGCTGCGGCAATCGGAAACCAGTTCCCGCTCGCCTTGCAGCACATGAATGGACATGGCGGTCTGACCATCGCGAAAGGTGGTGAATTCCTGCGCGCGCGCCACCGGGATGGTGGCGTTGCGGGGAATCACCTTTTCCACCAGCCCGCCCATGGTCTCCAGGCCAAGGGAAAGCGGAATCACATCCAGCAGCAACCAGTCGTCGCCGGTCTTGTTGCCGACCAGCAGATTGGCCTGAATCGCCGCGCCCAGCGCCACCACTTTATCCGGGTCGAGGTTGTTCAAGGGTTCGCGCCCGAAAAACTCCGCCACGGCGCGCTGCACCTGCGGCATCCGGGTCGCGCCGCCCACCATCACCACCCCCTTGACTTCCCCGGGTTGCAGACCCGCGTCGCGCAGCGCTCTTTTGACCGCCTGCAGGGTCTTGGCGACCAGATTTTGGGTAATGTCGGCAAACGTATCGGCGTCCAGGGTCAGGTCGATGGTGGTGGTTTCCGATGCTTCGCCGGAACCGCGCTGCCCCAGTTTTACGGTAATGGGCGCTTTTTCATGGCGGCTCAGATATTCTTTGGCTTCGCGCGCGCGGGTCATGATGAGTTGCGCGTCTTCCGGGGCAAGCCGCGACAGGCCGGCTTCTTCCAGCGCCCAGCAGAAAATGCGTTGATCGAAATCGTCGCCGCCCAGCGCGGAATCGCCGCCGGTGGCGAGCACCTCGAAGACGCCTCTGGAGAGTTTGAGAATGGAAATATCGAAGGTGCCGCCCCCCAGGTCGTAGACGGCGTAAATGCCTTCGGCGGCGTTATCGAGACCATAAGCGATGGCCGCCGCCGTGGGTTCGTTCAGCAGGCGCAGCACATTGATGCCTGCCAGTTTGGCCGCGTCCTTGGTGGCCTGCCGCTGGGCGTCATCGAAATAGGCGGGCACGGTAATCACCGCGCCGACCAGTTCCCCACCCAGGTGCGCTTCGGCCTGCGCGCGGGCGATTTTCAGGATTTCGGCGGAAATCTCCACCGGGCTTTTTTCCCCGACGCAGGTTTTGACCCGCACCATGCCGGGGGCGTCGACGAAATCGTAGGGCATGGATTCCACATGCGCGATGTCCTGTCGCCCGCGCCCCATGAAGCGTTTGACGGACGCCACGGTATTGCGGGGATCCAGCGCGCGCCAGCGCATGGCGGCGTAACCCACCTCGACCGCGCCATCTGCCCGATAGCGCACGACGGAAGGCAACAACGGACGGCCCTCAGTGTCGTTCAACACCACCGCCATGCCGCTCTTTACCGTGGCCACGAGCGAATTGGTCGTCCCCAGGTCAATCCCCACCGCCAGCCGATGTTGATGCGGCGCGGCGGATTCGCCGGGTTCGGAAATTTGGAAAAGCGTCATAATCAATTCAATCCAATGAAAAATCCAAACGGGTGCCTTCAGTCTTCAACATCTTCCAGAGCGACCAGAGCATCGTCGATGTCCGCCCGCAATTTTTCCAGAAACATCAGACGGCGCAAGGCTGCGGCGGCGGCAGTCAGGTTTTGTTCGTCATCCAGCAAGCTCGCCAGTCTTTCGTAACGCGCCCGTAAATCCTGCGCGAGCCGGTAATGCAAGCGTTCCAGTTCGTGATGATTGCCGTCGTTCCGCGCCGCCATCACCGCTTCCCGCCATTCCATCTGCTCCATCAGAAACGCGGGTTCCATGCTGGTATTTTTTTCGGCCTCTATGTCATGCCCTGCCAGAGTAAGCAGATATTTGGCGCGTTCCAGCGGTTTTTTCAGGGTTTGATAGGCTTCGTTCGCCCGCGTCGCCCATTGCATCGAGCGTCGCCGTTCGGCATCGCCCGCGCCGACAAAACGGTCAGGATGCACCTCACCCTGAAGCGCCAGATAACGGGCATCCAGTTCCGCAAGGTCGATGCGGAAGGTCGCGGGAAGCTGGAAGAGGGTAAAGAAATCGGCGGCAAGATTCACTGGCAATGCGCCAATACCGCTGTCTGAATTATTTATCATAACGGATTATCCTTTTTCGCGGCAGGCGCGGCATCAAATGCTTCTCTAATTACGGAAAGTTCGCTTTCCAGGCGTTCAATGCTGGACCGGCTGGAAGCGAGTTGCACGAGCAAGGTGTAGGCCAGTTCGTAGTCGGCGACGCCGATAGGTTTTATCCGATCGCATAGGGCGTACCAGTAGTGCAGGGACAAGCTGAATAGGTAGGCATATTGTTGTAACTTCGGTTTATATCCAGAAATTTGCACGACCATTCTTAACAAATTAATTTTTCCAAATCACGATAACGCTGCCAATTATAATTTCCTTTGCTATCAAGTGCATTTTTATTATAAATTCTTGTCAATGAACCATTATTGGCAATTTGTTGGCGAATCACATCATCATTTTCTATAAGTTTCTTTTCAGAAAATAAATTCCATTCCTGTAATTGTGCGATATATTCAGATGTATTTCGCTTCGAATTTTTTGCAAGCAATTGAAGTTTATCTTGGAATTTGGTTGTAGAAATGGTATTTATAATTGCAATAATTTCTTCCATTGTATTTTTTTCGCCTGATAGAAAATTCCATAATTCGCTTGCGACGAGAGTTTCTTCATGACTAAAAAACTTATCCATGTTGATTATTGACTTAAGAAAACGAGACTTATCATAACCCGTTGTAACCTCATCTAAAGGGTTTACTGTAGGATCAAAAGGGAAGCCAATATAAAAATAGATTTTTTTGCTTGGAAACTCGCGATATAACGCAGCCTTCCCTTCTAATATTTTTTGCTTTTCGCCGCGCATTTCCCCTGAATTTGGTTTGACTGATTTCAATTCAATAGCAATGGCGGAATCATCGCTTTCATAAAACACATCAGCAGAGAAATCAATAGCGTTTACTAACGAAGAATAACCATTACGGAATAATTTCTTGTTCTCATCATTTAGGTTGGGACAATTCTTTGAATTACTGAGATTGGTAATAATGTCATTAGCAGCACTCTTTTGTTCTTGTGTTATTTTGAGATTCCCCAATTTTTTTGACGTATATTCCCGTTTTTCACCATCGCATAAATGGTGAGCTACATTTTCAAAAAAACTTTGCCCTAAAGTGGTGTTCAATCCCTGTAACCAGCTACTCAGACTTATAAAAAATGGTGTGTCAGAAACTTTACCCTCAAGTTTGTCAGCAAAAGCATTTAAAAATGCTTCGTGAAAAGGCGCATTTCGGTTATTGGAGGCATCCTCGGGGAAACTTTCAAATCGTGTGACCAAAGTTTTAATCACTTCGACAGAAATTTTTTCTTTGATTATGTTAGTGAGTGGCATGATGGAAAATGAAGTGTGGTTACAAAGATGTTCAAAAACAGGTTCAGTATTTATTTTCACTGCTATGCTTTTAAATCTTTTAGATGGAATATACTTTCTGAGTACGCCGTTTTATCTTTTTCTGTCCGATTCAAAACAGGGCGTTTGAATTGATTAACGATTTGCATCCCAGACTTATCGGCAATTGTTGGATACATATTGAATTTGTCATTTGCAACGAGAAATACGTCATAATCGTCAGCTAGGTATTTTTTACAGTTGTTCAATACATCCGAAATGCCTTGGATATAATTTTGTTGCGCCTCAATCTTTTGTCCTTTGTATAACGGCCCTATTTCCAATTCATCTTTTCTTTCAAATCGAAACAAGTCATATGCATAGGCATGTTGTTCGTGATAATCAATCAGTCCAACGTAAGGCGGCGAGGAAAAAATACCTTTTATTTTTTTTGTTTTGATTAAATGTGCAAAAGCTTGATTTCTGACACTCATCTGTTTCAGAATGTCTATTGTTCTACCATCGCCCGTCAGGCAGAGTTGATAGGTATCGGTGCGTAATTTATCGAATTGCAATAAACGGGCAACGGTATCTTTTGAATACCGTTTCCACCATTTCAAAATCGAAAAGAGAGGTTTGCAAATTTTTCCATGTTTGCTACAGTAATATGTTGTTGTTACTGGTTCTAATAGGGTTGCTAAATCTGCATGGGTTGTTGCCCGACAGCTCCTGATTGTGCGACTCAAAATAAGGCTGGCAATCTTTTTTGTGCGAGTGTTCTGAATCTTTTTGATCTCCTCGAAGGCAAAATCAATTTCATCACGAATATGTTGTGAAAACCATTTATCTAGGAATGTTTTGTTTTCATTTTGCCTCAATTTAATACAATATTCTTCTACTAAACGATTATATATCGGGAGAAAAAGTTCTTCTTTTTCTTTTCCATACTCAGATTCATTGATCAGCTTTTTGTGTAACTTGTATTTATATTCTGGAACAGGAAAATATTGTTCATTGAATATATATAATGCTTGTAGTAATTTCTCTTCAAAATCAACAGTATTAGAGTGTTTGATAAAATCATTTAGTGCTTTTGTGATGCGAGATAATTCATTATTCAGATCGACAATGTCGTATCGTGAAACTTTGCAATTTCCAATCAAAGAATTAAATGCTGAAACATCAATACCAATAGCGTGCATCCCAAGTTCGCAGGCTTGTACCATCGTCGTTCCACTTCCTGAAAATGGATCGAGCACAATATCATCTATTTGAAAATAAGTTTCTTTTTTGAAATTGTCAGTATGACTATCAAGAAAATACTCAACTAATTGCGGTATGAATTTCCCTTTATATGGATGCAGTCGATGAACGTGTTTAGTAGTTTCGGCTTCCTTGTATTGATCGAACGACAATGCCCAATTTAAATCATCGCCAAGCCGCTCTTTGAAATTAATTTCTCTTGATCCATGATAGGATTGGTAGTAACTTAATAAGTCTGCCTGAGAAATTTGCGTTGTCCCATTCTCTCCTATTTTTTTTATCCTTCCATATTGAATAAGATAGGAGATGTTTGAAGGCGTTACGTTTTTCCCGATATACTCGGAAGCCCATTGGCTCGCCTCTTTTATGGTCATTAGTGAGTCTATCATCATAGTTCGTTTTGCATTGGAAGCGCGGAAAGTCAAGGCACAAGAGCAAAGCCTTAACCCATTAAGGTGTACGAAGTATATCGAAAGGGGATAATCCGTTCAAGCGTTTTATTAATAACATTGGCATAGTCATTCTTGCGCTGGTCAGCGCAGGACAATGAGGCCACAACCAGGTCGCCCGATTTTTCCGCCAATAGTTTCAGCTTTTCCCGGTGCCAAGGTAGGCATATGTCATGTCGGATGGTCATTGCCCGTCCATGAAGGTTGTCAAACATTAAAACTCTCCCCGCACCCGCACTGATTCTTGATGTTGGGATTGTTGAACCGGAATCCTTCGTTCAGGCCTTCGCGGGTGTAATCGAGTTCGGTGCCGTCGATGTAGGGCAGGCTTCTGGCGTCTACGAACACCTGGACGCCGTGGCTGGTGAAAATTTCGTCGTCTTCGCCCGTCTCATCCACGAATTCCAGTTTGTAGGCCATGCCGGAACAGCCGCTACTGCGCACCCCCAGGCGCAGCCCTAAGCCCTTGCCGCGTTTTTTCAGGAAGTTGGCGACATGTTCCGCCGCCTGTTCAGTCAGGGTAACCGCCATCTCGCGCTCCTTATTCGCTGTGTTTTTTCTTGTAATCGGCCACTGCCGCCTTGATGGCGTCTTCGGCCAGAATCGAGCAGTGGATTTTTACCGGCGGCAACGCCAGTTCTTCGGCAATCCGGGTGTTTTTGATGTCCAGCGCCTCATCCACGGTTTTACCCTTGACCCATTCCGTAACCAGACTGGAGGAGGCGATGGCGGAACCGCAGCCGTAGGTCTTGAATCGGGCGTCTTCGATGACGCCGTTCTGGCCGACCTTGATTTGCAGCTTCATCACATCGCCACAGGCGGGCGCGCCGACCATGCCGGTGCCAACGCCTTCCTCGTCCTGGTCAAAACCGCCGACATTGCGGGGGTTTTCGTAGTGGTCGATGACTTTTACGCTATAGCTCATGTTGAATACTCCTTGTTAATCAGAAGAATCGCTCCTTCCTGCGCGGCGCGCCGCATGACAACTGTCCTCTGTCTTCCGTCCTCTGTCCTCCGATCAGTGCGCCGCCCACTGAACCGTCTTCAGATCGACGCCCTGTTGCACCATTTCCCACAACGGCGACATGTCCCGCAGTTTGCCGATTTTTTCGTGCAGGATCTGTATAGCGTAGTCGATTTCCGCTTCGGTGGTGAAACGTCCCAGCGTAAACCGGATGGAACTGTGCGCCAATTCGTCATCACGACCCAGGGCGCGCAGCACGTAGGAAGGCTCCAGACTGGCGGAGGTACAGGCGGAACCGGACGAAACCGCCAGGTCCTTGAGGGCCATCATCAGGGATTCGCCTTCCACGTAAGCGAAACTGGCGTTGAGATTGTGCGGCACACGCGCCTGCAGGTCGCCATTGACGTACACAGCCTCGATGTCGGAAATGCCTCGCAACAGGCGGTCGCGCAGGTTGCCGATGCGAATGTTTTCCGCCGCCATTTCCTCGCGCGCCAGACGAAAGGCTTCGCCCATGCCGACAATCTGGTGCGTCGGCAGGGTGCCGGAGCGAAAGCCGCGTTCGTGCCCGCCGCCATGCATCTGCGCTTCCAGCCGCACGCGCGGTTTGCGGCGCACGTACAGCGCGCCGATACCCTTGGGGCCGTAGGTTTTGTGCGCGGAAAAACTCATCAGGTCAACATTCCAGCGCGAAAGGTCGATTTCCACCTTGCCCGTCGCCTGCGCCGCGTCAACGTGGAAGAGCACTTTTTTTTCCTTGCAGATGGCGCCCATTTCGGCAATCGGCTGGATGACGCCGATTTCGTTATTCACCAGCATCACGGAAGCAAGGCTGGTTCCGGGTTTTAACGCCGCCCGGAAAACGTCCAGATCGACGAGGCCGTTTTCCTGCACGTCGAGGTAGGTCACGGTAAAGCCTTCGCGCTCCATCTCGCGCATGGTGTCGAGCACGGCCTTGTGTTCGGTCTTCACGGTGACGAGATGGCGTCCCATGCTTTCGGCGTAGAAATGCGCCGCGCCCTTGATGGCCAGATTGTCGGATTCCGTCGCGCCGGAAGTCCAGATGATTTCGCGCGGATCAGCGTTCGCCAGCGCGGCGACTTCCGCGCGGGCTTCTTCCACGGCGGCTTCCGCCGTCCAGCCAAAGCTGTGCGAACGGGAAGCGGGATTACCGAATTTTTCGGTAAGGTAAGGCAGCATTTTTCCCGCCACGCGCGGGTCGACCGGCGTGGTGGCGGAATAGTCCAGATAGATGGGCAATGTGGGCGAGATCATGGCTTCAGAAGACTCCGTTGGCGCGGCGCGGTCAGGATTGCAGCGCCGTCAGTTTTTGTAACTCGGAAAGCGCGGTTTTTAACGCGCAGACAAAATCGTCAATCTGGGTTTCCGTCGTTTGCGCGCCCAGGCTCACGCGCAACGCGCCGCGCGCCAGCATCGGCGGCACGCCCATGGCGATCAGCACATGCGAAGGGTCAGGGTCGGCGCTGGAACAGGCCGAGCCGCTGGCGATGGCGAATCCGGCGCAATCCAGACGGGAAAGCAGGGTTTCGCCTTCCACGCCGGCAAAGGCGAAGTAGCTGGTGTTGGGCAAACGCGCCGCGCCCGCGCCGAACAGGGTTGCGCCAAAGGCGCGTACACCGGCTTCAAGTCGCTCGCGCAAGGCGTGCAACCGGGCAGGCAGGTTTGCGAGACGCTCCGCCGCCAACTCGCACGCCGCGCCAAACCCGACGATGGCCGCCACATTTTCGGTGCCGGAACGCAAGCCCCCTTCCTGTCCTCCGCCCGCAATCAGCGGAATCAGATCCAGATGCTTGTCGAAAATCAACGCCGCCGCGCCCTTGGGGCCATAAACCTTGTGCGCCGACAGGGTAAGCGCATGCACCCCCGCCCGGTTCAGGGCGCGAAAATCCACCGGAATTTTGCCGAATGCCTGCACGGCGTCCGTGTGGAACCATCCGGGATGAGCGGAGCCGCCCCGCGCCTTGACCCGCGCGGCAATGGTTTCCACCTCCTGCAACACGCCCGTTTCGTTATTGGCCAGCATCAGCGACCAGAGTCCGGGTTTTTCGGCGTTGGATAAAACGGCATCCACGCCCGCCAGCGTAACCCGGCCTTCCGCGTCTGCGGGCAATTCGGCCAGCCGCCAGCCCCGGCGGGTCAATTGCCGCGCCGCGTTCAGCACGCAGGGATGTTCGATGGCGCCAAACGCCACCGTTCCGGGCGTTCGAAACGCCGCCGCCGCGCCTTGCAAAAACAGATTGTTGGCCTCACTGCCGCCACTGGTAAAAACCACCTCGGTCGGATGCGCCCCCACGGCCACGGCAACCTGTTCCCGCGCACGCTCCACCGCCCGCCGCGCAACGCGCCCTGGTTCATGCCGACTGGAGGCATTGCCGTAGTGCGTCGACAGATAGGGCTGCATGGCGACCAACACACGCTCGTCAAGCGGCGTCGTTGCGTTGTAGTCGAGGTAAACAGACATTGATCGTGATGGGGTTCCGCGCGGGTTCAGTGACTGGCGGCGGCCATTTTACCGATTTCCGCGCCCTGATTCCTGGGGCTGGCAACTTGCCGCGCCTTGGCGCGACGTGGTTTTTCTTCGATATACACCATGCCGCCCTGCCGGTAGGTGTATTGCTGCACCAGATCATCGAGGGTCACGGAAGCCAGGTAGCTCAACATTTTCCGGTTCAGTTCGCTCCACAATTCGTGGGTCATGCAACGGCGCTGATCCTGACAATCTTCCTGACCGCCGCACAAGGTCGCGTCCAGTCGTTCATCCACCGACTGGATGATGTCAGCCACCGAAATTTCATGCGCGGGCCGCGCCAGATGATAGCCGCCACCGGGGCCGCGCAGGCTGTTGACCAGCTCGCCGCGCCGCAGGCGGGAAAACAGTTGTTCCATATAAGAAAGCGAAATGCCATGTCGTTCGCAAATGCTGATCAACGGAATCGGCTGGTCGACATGCTTGTCGCGCATGGCCAGATCCATCATGGCGGTTACGGCAAAACGTCCCTTGGTCGTCAAGTGCATGAGTGTCTCCTCTTTATTCCTACGATTTTAGTCAACAAAGGAACCAAAGAGTATCGGGATATCTGTCTATTAGTCAACTATCTTACTCAGGTATTCAGGATCGAACTGATCGTGCGCTTCCGTCACCTCTTCCACGGTGATGCCGGCGGCGCGCAGATGTTCCAGCAGCAGGGACAGACGGCGGTCTGTTTCCGCCGCGTGGTCGAGCAGGCTGTGCAACGCCAGGGTAAGCGGATCGTTTTCATCACCACCCACGGCGTAGGCCGAAAAACCCATGCGCCTGGCCTGCGCCTCACGCGCTTCCCGCGTCTGTTGCGCCCGTGTCGCGTTGAAAATGCGCGCCGGGATGCCCACCGCCGTCGCTCCGGCGGGCACATCCCGGGTCACCACCGCGTTGGAGCCGATGCGCGCGCCCGCGCCCACCGTGACCGGCCCCAGCACTTTCGCGCCCGCGCCGACCACCACCCGATCGCACAATGTCGGATGGCGCTTGCCTTTTTCCCAGGAAGTGCCGCCCAGCGTAACGCCGTGGTACAGCGTCACGTCATCGCCGATCACCGCCGTTTCGCCGATGACCACGCTCATGCCGTGGTCGATGAAAAACCGTCGCCCGATCACCGCGCCCGGATGAATCTCGATGCCGGTCAGCCAGCGGGCAAGATGCGCCACCCAGCGTCCCGACCAATACAGCCGCCAACGCCAGAGCCGATGCGCGAACCGGTGCAGAATCAGCGCGTGGATGCCGGGGTAGCAGGTCAACACTTCCCAGAACGACCGCGCCGCCGGATCGCGGCTGAATACCGAACGAATATCTTCGCGCAAGTGCCGAAACATGGGCGCATCACTCATGGTTAAGGAAGTCAGGCATTGTAAAATTCCTGACTAATTCAATCAAGATTTTCCACCATTGTCAGGATTTCGTGATGACACGCTGGCCGTCAAGCCTGTAAAACGCCATACCCGTCGCGTCCCGGACAATTCATGAAATGCCCGCCGGAGATTCAGCGTGCCCCGGCGTTTAATCAGGCATCCGGGATATCCACGGATGCCGGAGTCCCTGCCTCCCGATAGCGTTCCAATTGCTCGCGCACCAGATTGATGTGCGTTTTCAGGGTATAGAGCAAGTCGGAAAAGCGCATGGGAATCGGCATGCGGCTGGCGGCGTTTTCGATGATTTCCAGCCGGGTCAGCAGGGAGGCATACGCTTCCGGCGTCATCGGCGCGTGGCGAGTCTGGCCGCGAATGTCGTTTTCCAGGAATTTCAATTCGCCATAGGCGCGACAAATGCGCGAACGGATGCGCCAACTGAACAGGGCGGGAGCAAACCGCAGCATGGGCAACAGGAGCGTAACCAGAGGCAGGGCAAGAATCAGGAACCGATCGACCAACACCGCCAGCCAGTACGGCATGTAACGTTGCAGGAAGGGTGGCCCGGAAGCGTAAAAACGCTCGGCGGCGGCGGAGAGCGGAAAATCATCGTCCTTGTAGGCGGGAAATTCGCCGCGCCGCTGGAAAAAACCGCTGCCGCCGTGCACCTCGCGCATCGCGGACAGCATCAGGGATTGCAGGGCCGGATGCAGGTCTTCCCGCGCCACCAGATTGGCTGTCGCGGCCAGCAATTCCGTATCCTGCGGCGGATAGTCATAAACAAGATCGACGCCGCCTTCCGGCATCATGAGGCGAAACAGGGCGGGAAAACGGCGGCGATAGGCTTCCGCCTGGGCGAAATTCATCAGCCGTATGCCGGGCGAGCGCAGCAGCACCTGCACGATGGGCGCTTCCGGCGCGGCGATGACGAACAGCGCATCCAGATTTCCCTGCTGCAAGTCTTCGGCCGCCGCAAATTCCCCCATGGAAACGCTGTGCTCATTCGTCGTTACCGTGACATCGCTGGCCGCCAGCAGGCGATACGCCAGTGCGCGCGTACTGCGGCTTTCCTGAATGACTGCGATGCGCTTGCCCTCGAGTTCCGTCAGGCGTTCCGGGCGCTTTTCGCCGCGCACGAAAACCCAGAGCGGCTCGTAAAAGGCGCTGCCCAGAGAAAGCAGACCTTCCGGCGTTTTTCCTTCCGGCACCACGCCGCCCTGCACAAAAGCGACCTGCGCTTCGCCTCCGCGCAAACGGCGCAGGTTTTCGCCTGACCCGCCCGAAGGCGCAAGTTCCAGCGTCACGCCGTTGCGGGCGAAAATTTCCTGATAGCGTTTGGCGAAGGCGTGATACGCGCCATCTTCCCGTCCGGTGCTCATCACCAGATACCTGGGCGGCGCGGGCTTGACGAAATAGAACGCCACGCCGAATCCCGCCAACACCAGCAGCGCCAGAGGCCAGGCCGTCGCCAGCGCCTCACGCCAGACCAGCCAGCGTTCCCGCGCCCGCGCCCGCAGTTTCATGTTTTTCATCCCGTTTTCCATTCGATCATTCATTCGTCCCCACGCAGCAAATAATGCCACAGCTTCGCCCGATGTCATCACCAGACAGGCCGGGAACCCGGCCTGCGCCCAGAGGCTTATCCGCAAACGACTTATAATATCCAGCCAGCGCGCCCACGCTGTAGCTGTTTGAGCATGATGAGGCAGTGGCGCGTGAAACGCTTGAACAATGTTGCGGTTAAAACTTGACCCCCCCCCCAACCTTATAATCGTCCGGAATTTCAAACCGGAGTCTGTTTTACGATGATGAAGCACATCGGTTCGCGGGAAAATCCCGCCTTCAAACACTGGAAAAAACTGGCGCAATCCGGCCGCGCGCGCAAAAAACAGAGGCAAACCCTGCTGGAAGGCGCGCATCTCGTCGAATCCTGGCACAAGGCATACGGCATGCCGGTCTGCCTGCTGGCAAGCGAAAAGGGCAGGAGCCGTGTGGAGGTTGCGGACTGGCTGGCGGCAGGCGAGCGCCAGCGTGTGGAATGCGTCGTGCTGACGGATGCGTTGTTTGCCGAACTCGCCGACACCGAAACGCCGGGCGGGTTGATGGCCGTCGTCAATCTGCCGCCCGTGGAAGACGCACCCGCCGTGGATGTCGATAGCCTGCTGCTGGATGGCGTGCAAGACCCCGGCAATCTTGGCAGCCTGCTGCGTACAGCGGCGGCGGCGGGATGCTCGCAGGTGTTGCTGTCCGCCGATTGCGCCAGCCCTTTTTCGCCCAGGACGCTGCGCGCCGGGCAGGGCGCGCATTTCCAGTTGTGCCTGTACGAAAACGCCGATTTGCCCGCGTTTCTGGGCGCGTTCCGGGGAATCAGCCTGGCGACCGCGCTGGACGGGGCTGAATCCCTCTACGCAACGGATTTTGGCGAAGGGCCGTTGGCCTGGGTGTTTGGCGCGGAAGGACAGGGCGTTCGCCCCGATGTGCTGGCGGTGGCGCAAAAACGCATCCGCATCCCCATGCCGGGCGCAAAAACGGTGGAATCCCTGAACGTCGGCCACGCCGCCGCCGTGTGTCTGTTCGAGACTCTGCGGGTCAGAGGACTGAGGACTGAGGACAGATGACAGAGGAGATTCAATGCCTCCCTCTCCGAGGGAGGCGCCCCGCAGGGGCGGAAGGAGCGCCACATTCCCGGCGCGAAGCGCCGCAAACTTTCCTGTCCTCTGTCCTCTGTCCTCTGTCATCAGTCCTCTGTCCTCTGTCCTCTGAACCCCTGATGCCTGATTCCTGCCCCTGCCTCGCCCTCGCTCCGATGGAGGGTCTCGCCGATGTGGATTTGCGCGCCGTGCTGACGGGTATGGGCGGCTTTGACTGGGCGGTTTCGCCCTTCGTGCGCGTCACCAACAACTTGTTGCCCGAGCATGCTTTTTTGCGGACTTGCCCGGAATTGCGGCGCGGCAGCCGTACCCCGGACGGCACGCCCATGCGGGTGCAATTGCTGGGTTCCGACCCCGAATGTCTGGCGGACAACGCCAGCCGTCTCGTTGCCCTGTCGCCCGCTGGCGTGGATTTGAATTTTGGCTGTCCGGCGCCCACGGTCAATCGTCATCGCGGCGGCGCGGCGTTGTTGGCGGAACCGGAATTGCTGCATCGCATTGCCGCCGCCGTGCGGAAGCGCGTGCCGCGCGGCATGCCCTTCACCGCCAAGATGCGGCTGGGCGTGGATGATGCCAGTCGGGCGACGGAATGCGCGTTGGCTTTGCAGGCAGGCGGCGTGGACGCGCTGATCGTGCATGGACGCACCCGCGCCGACGCCTATCGTCCCCCGGCGCGATGGGAAGAAATTGCCCGCATCCGCGCGACGCTCGCCATCCCGGTGATTGCCAATGGCGAAGTGTGGACGCCGGAGGATTACTTCGCCATCCGCGCCGCGACCGGTTGCGACGCGATCATGCTGGGGCGCGGCGCGGTCGCCGACCCGTTTTTGGCGCGACGCATCCGGGGCTTGCCGGATCAAGGCTGGCGTGAGTTGTTTCCGGCTTTGCGGGTTTACTGGTCGGCGGTCTGTCGCCGCGTCGCGCCGCAACACGCGCCGGGACGCCTGAAACAATGGCTCGCCCTGCTGCGCCGCAATTACCCGGAAGCCGCGCAGTTAGGCCAGCAGTTGCGCGCCCTGACCCGCGTCGCCGAAGTCGACGCGCTGCTTGCAAAACAAACTATCTGACGCGCCCATGTTCGCCAATTCCCGCCCTGTCACCAGTCGCCAAAGCGCGCCGCACCCGGATTTGGAGGCCGTGCTGACCCGGCATTTCGGGCATTCTTTCCAGAAACCCATCAGCGCGTACAACCATGCCGCCTTTGTTCGCGCCACGGAGGTCTGGCGGGAGTGGAATCCGCGCGCGCCCCTGATACTGGATGCCGGTTGCGGCGTCGGCTGGAGCACGGCGCGTCTGGCGCGCGCGCATCCCGATTGTTTTGTCATGGGGGTCGATCAATCGGCGCATCGTCTCGCCCGCGCCAGAGCGCAACCGGGAACGCTGCCCGCCAATCTGGTTTTCATTCGCGCCAATCTCGTGGATTTTTGGCGCGAACTGGCGGATGCGGGCATTACGCTCTCCCGGCACTATCTGCTGTATCCCAATCCCTGGCCCAAGCCCGCGCATCTGCGGCGGCGCTGGCACGCGCACCCGGTTTTTCCGACCCTCCTGCAACTGGGCGGCGTGCTGGAATGCCGCAGCAACTGGAAAATTTATATCGATGAACTGGCCCTGGCGCTGCGTTACGCGGGATGCCATCCCGATGTGCGGTCATACGCGCCGGAAGGTGAATACCTGACGCCCTTTGAACGCAAATACAGCGAATCGGGACAGAGCCTATGGGTTTGTCGGATGTCAGGGGACAGAAGACTGAGGACTGAGGACGGATGACAGAAAAAATTACCGGCGATTTTGCCGCCGCAAATACTGAACCTGAAAATCCCTGCCGGAGTTGCGGGGCGTGTTGCGCGGCGTTTTGTGTGGATTTTCATCCGGTTGAACTGGCGGGCGGCGTTTATGCCTGGGCGTCGGGCGTGCCGGTAAACATGACGGTTCCGGTGACGGCGGCGATGGTGCGGATGCGCGGCACGGACGATTTTCCGCCGCGTTGCGTGGCGCTGGCGGGGGAGGTGGGTCAGTCGGTTTCCTGTCGCATTTATGCATCCCGCCCTTCTCCCTGCCGGGAATTTTATCCCGCGCACGCCGCCTGCGACCGCGCCAGATGGCGGCACGGGATGCTCCCCTGTAATAGAATGCCAGCTTCTCCTTAAATCACACGAGCGCCCACCTCATGGATCGTCTTGTCTCACTCTGGAATGGCCCCGGCGGCACGGGGTTTATTTTCATCCTGCTGGTCTTGCTGGCGCTGGCGTTTCTCCTGCGTTTCGTGCTGCCCGCGCTCATCTTGCAGGCACGGTTGCGGCGGGCGATTCAACATCTGGACAAACTTGCCGCGCCAACGCCGGAGGGCATCGCCGCTCAGGTGATGAACGCGCCGCCGCTCGCGCATCTCTGGCGTGAATACGCCCAGACCCTGCACCGCCAGCAGGGAAAGGAGGGCGAACAAATCCGCGCCACCGCCATGGCCGGAGCGTTTTTTACGCCGGTCGCGCTGGTCGATACGCCGTTGAAAACCGAGTTTTACCGGCACCTGCCGGGCATTCTCACCGGCATCGGCATCATCGGCACATTTGCGGGGCTGATTGCGGGCCTGAGTCATTTCGAGGTCAACAGCGATACCGACACGGTGCGCCTCAGCCTGAAAAACCTGATTCAGGGCGTCGGGCACGCCTTTCAGGTTTCCGCGCTGGCGATTACGCTGGCGATGGTGACCACCTGGGTGGAAAAATCGCTGGTGACGCTCGCCTACCGTCAGGCGGCGCGGCTGGCGGAGCGTATCGACAGCCTCTTCGAGAGCGGCGTGGAAGAAGAATATCTCTCCCGCCTCGTGACGGCGAGCGAGCATTCCGCGCGGCAGGCCATCGAACTGCAACAGGCGCTGACCGGCGGCCTGCAAAAGAGCCTGGGCGCGATGCTGACTGAACAACAGGCGGCGCAAAAAGCGCAGGCGGAAGCCTTGCGTCAGGTCATGCAGGAGATGGCGACGAATCTGGGCAATGTCCTGGGCAGAACGGTCGCTGATGCGGTGGGGCAAACCCTGCGCGACCCCTTGTCGCGCATGGCCGCCGCCGTGGAAAAGGCGGGCATGAGCCAGGGCGAAGCCGCCGCCCGCTCGCTGGAACCTCTGCTCACGGCTTTTGTGGGCCGCATGGAAGGTCAGTTGGGTCAGGGTGAAGCCGGGCTGAAAAACCTGCTCACGAAAAACGCCGAGAGCCTGAACCGCATGGCGGGCGAACTGGGCAAGGTCGTCGCCCGCATCGAGCGCATGGGACAGGGCGCGGTCAGCGTCGCCGCCGAAGGACTGACGAACGCGGGCGCGGGCGTAGGCCGGGCGGCGGACAATTTCGCCCAGGCGAGCGCCCAGGTCGGCAGCCAGTTGCTGGCGGCGTCCTCCTCATTGGCGCAGGCGGCGGCGGACGCGAACGCCGTCATGCAGGGCGAAACCTGCAACCGGGAAATGCTGGAACGCCTGTTCGCCGAATTCAAGACCATCGTGGCGGAAGCCCGCCGCGAAGCGAGCCTGAGCAATGATCTGGTGCGGCGCATGGAAGCCGCCGCCCAGGCGCTCGCCGCCGGAGGGCGGGAGGCCGGACATTATCTCGAAGGCATCAACCGCGTGTTGGGCGAGGCGCATCAGCAATTCGCCGAAAACGTCGAGCGCACCCTGCGCGCGGGCAACAGTCAGTTTCACAAGGAAATGGCCTTGTCCGTGGATTACCTGAAAGGCGCCATCGAAGAATTGTGCGACGCGCTGGAATCCCTGCGCTCGATAGACCCCCTGAAGGCGAGGGGGCGATGAGCCTGTTTCGCCGTTCGTCCGCGCCGACGCCGCGTCAGAGCGAGGCGGTGCAGCCCTTCTGGATTTCCTTCTCCGACCTGATGACCGCCCTGATGGTGCTGTTTCTGGTGGCCATGAGCGTGGCGTTACTGGCGATTACGCACGAAATTTCGCAAAGCGAAGACCTGAAAGCCAGCCGCGAAGCAGACATCGACCAGTTCATGTCCACGCTGACCGAAGCGACCGCCGCCTTTCCCGGCGTCAGCGTGCGTGGACGGGTGGTGGATTTTGGCGACCGCGCCCGCTTTGAAACCAACCGTCATCAATTGAATGCCGAGCAGGCGCAGTTGTTGCGCACGGTCACACCGCAAATTCTGGCGCTGGCGAAAAACCCGCTGGGCAAAAAATGGCTGAAACGCATTGTGGTGGAAGGCTTTGCCGACGCGCGCGGCGGCTATCTCTACAATCTCAATCTCTCCTTGCAACGTTCCGAGCGTCTGCTGTGCGTGTTGCTCGCGGCGGACGCGCCCGACGCGTTGAGCGCCGAAGACCGGCTCATGGTGCGCGACCTTTTTCTGGTCAGCGGCTCCTCCTTCAATGCCCTGAAAGCCAGTCAGGAAGAAAGCCGCCGCATCGAATTGCGGCTGGAATTTCTCGAACTGGGCGAAGGCAGGCAGGCCAGCCACGACCTGCCGTTGGAAGCGGAAGCGCGTTGTCCGCTGGACGCGAGGTAGCGCGTGCAGGCCGAATCCCCCCTGCAATCCCCCGCGCTGGACGATCTCGCCAAACGCCTCGCCGCCGCCTTTGAGGGTCGCCCCCGACAACTTGCCTGGGGCGCGCCCGCGATCATGCGCCAGAGCCTTGAAGCGGTGCGCAATCTTGCCGATAACCGACGCGGCGCCTCCCGCGAACAGCGCATCGCGCGCGGCATCATGGCGCTGCGCATTCAGGGCGGGGCGGAATTCGTGCATCTGAAATACGCCTGCTACGGCCTTGCCCGCGCTTCCGACTGGGATTCCCGCCGCCTGCTGGAAGAGGTCGCGCTGGTGCAAAAACTGCTGATGCAGGTCGAACGCCTTTACCCTGACAAACGCCGTTTTCAGGCATGTTGCCGGGGGTTGCTGCAATCCTGGCGTGAAATCGCCGAACTCCCCGCCGCCATCCTGAATAACCCGGCCTGCCAGCAGGGTAAGTCAATGTTGCGGGATTTTTTATTCCGCGCCACCGGAAAGCCACTCCCATGAAAAACCAGACCTTCGTCGTGCGCGGCGACTACATTCAGCTTGACCAATTGTTGAAAGCCGCCGGCCTTTCCGCATCCGGCGGCGAAGCTCACGCAACAACGGCAAGAGGCGAAGTGCAGGTGGATGGCAAACCGGAAACCCGCAAACGCGCCAAACTGAAACCGGGACAGGTGGTGGAATGCGGCGGGATGCGACTGACGCTGACAGAAGCGTGACTTGTGATCCCCAACGGCGTCGGATTTACAAGGACTTCAACGGACTGTGCTGGACAAAGAAAAAGCCCGGAAGCCTTGTGTTTATTGGCTTTTCCGGGCTTTAACGGACTTCTCTGGAATGTTGTTGGCGGACGGAGGGATTCGAACCCCGCATGGTTGCTTGCTTTCAAAGGGGGCTATATTTTTTGATACCTTCCGTGATACCCAAACCAGTTTGCTACCCCCTGAAAAACATAGGGCTTCCAGATAGCCGGAAGCCCGTGGAGCATCTTGGATACATGTTCACCCTTCAAGGTTTGGGCTGGTAAATATCCATTTGGGCGCGAACTTTCTTTGTCGTTCCCATCACGGCTTCTGTGCCGTGTTTCGTGATGTATTTGCGGACTGCGGTTTTATGACAAATGGGGTCACTGCGGTTTTCCCGCAGTGAGCGTACCATACCCCGAACCTTGTCAACAAGCTTGTCAACAAACCTGGATACCCGCTGTTTGATAGATGTCTATAGCATCTTCCGGTAATGCTGTAAGCATCTATAACCCCCTTGCCCGCCCGACGAAGTACGCCCGCGCATCCGTATCCCGCTGGCAACGCTCAATCACCTCCGCAATGATTTCCGGGTTGGTTTCTTCAATGTGCGCCAGCCAGCCCCGAATCGCTGATTCCTCTTCGGCGGTCAGGGGCGTGGCAGAACTTTGGATAGGGAGTTCATAGGGCACGATGGTTGTGGCGGTCGGGTAATCCCGCCTTACCTGTTCGATGTCCGCCTCTGGCGTGTAGTACGACGATACCGGGTCACGGTCTGGAAACGCTATCCACCAGCCCCATGAAGTTTCTGATTTTTCGGAGTTCGCCGCGTTCGTTGCCCATTTCCCCGAAAAACTTTTTTGCGCCATACCGGAACTGACTAAACTGACTAAAGTACTTTTGTCGGTTTTGTCAGTTCCCTCTAGGCGTGTTTTCTTTCGGAGAAGGGTAAGGTAATCTTTCATGGCGATACCCCCCCGGCCATCGGAGAAACAGCATAAACCGTATCTGAAGGCCGCCCCCCCGTGTCGCCCTTTGGTCGCAGTTCGATCAACCACCCGTAGTCAAACAGCGTCTGGCATGCCTTCCTTGTCCCCTCGCTTTTTGATAGTCCATGCCAGCCCTTGCGGTAAATGTCCCGCGCCGTGAATGCTGCCGGGAGGTCGCCACGTTTCAATCTGGACAACAGCAATTCCGCCGCACCCGTTTCCGGGTGTTCCGTCGCGTGATAAACCCGGCGGGCATGGGGGGTCAGGTATTGAACCCAACCCAACGCCTTGAGCATGGTATCTTCTGATACCTCCCTCTGCCCCGGCGCGTCCGCCACATGAAGAATCAGCGCCAGCTTTCCCACCAGTCCCGGATACTTGCCAAAATGCGCAGCAAGGGATGCGCTCTCCAATGTGTCCGTCTCTGCCCTGCGCCGTTCCTGCATGAAGTCTTGATACCATTCGTCAAACATTGCCTGTGCATCCACGGACAAGCGAATGTAGGGCGGCTCGGTGTTACTGAAATTGTCATGTCCGCCAATGCTTTCCGGGTCAAAGGTATCGGCATACTGGAATACCGCCCGTGCATTTTCCTTTGCGTCCTTGTCCGGGTAGCGGTCGACGTACCGGAATGATTCAGCATCAGGCCAGACAATCAACTGGAAACGCTGCAACAGACCGTCCGCCCGTTCCCCGGAAAACGCGCCACGCACATACCGGGCAAGCGGCCCAGGTTGAATGCCGCCCACCACGGAAAGCGCAAACTTTGGAATGGAAGTCGTACCCCGTCCGATGCGGTCAAAACGGTATCCTTCTTTGCCAGACCATCCCGACAGATACATCCCCCGCGCCGTTGCCTGTGTGTCGTCTTCCAGCTTGACCAGCAAGGAAGAAAGCTCGTCGCGCTCGACCAATAACCCGGTCGGGTTTTCCGCCAGCAGTTCCCCCAATCTTTCCGCCGT
>JAISRR010000132.1 GCA_031273565.1 Zoogloeaceae bacterium
TTAGGCTGGTTGGGTTCCGGCTGTCTGGGTTTTGGTCGGGCGCTTACCCCCAACGCGCGGTGTTGGCCCTGCGGCGCGCGCGGAGCGCGCCCCCTACCTGAACCCGCCCTGCCCTGAGCCTGGGAGGGAACACCGCGCCATTGCCGCCGTGCCAGCCGCTCCCCTTTCGGCGAGAAAACGGAGTCGTTCTGGGCGCGCGCTCCGAGCGCGCCGCAGGTCAACGACAGCGGTATCGTAGATACCGTCTTACCTTTGTGCCCTGCCTGTCCTCCTGATGCCTGTTCCCTCTCCCCCGTGCCTGTCGTATCATCCGACGTTTTGCGCTTACCGGTCTTTGGTCTTTGATCCCTGATCCCCGATTCCTGAACCCCGGAGTTTTTACACAGTGTCCATCATCGCCCAGGAAGTGGCGCGTCGTCGCACTTTCGCCATTATTTCCCACCCCGACGCGGGTAAAACCACGCTCACCGAGAAGCTCCTGCTGTTCGCGGGCGCGATTCAGATCGCGGGCAGCGTCAAGGCGCGCAAGGCTTCGCGCCACGCGACTTCCGACTGGATGGAAATCGAAAAGCAGCGCGGCATTTCCGTGGCTTCCTCGGTCATGCAGATGGAGTATCGCGGCGCGGTCATCAACCTGCTCGATACGCCGGGGCACCAGGATTTTTCCGAAGACACCTATCGCGTGCTCACCGCCGTTGACGCCGCGCTGATGGTGATTGACGCCGCCAACGGCGTCGAAGCGCAAACCCGGCGGCTGATCGAAGTCTGTCGGGTGCGCAATACGCCCATCCTCACCTTCATCAACAAGCTCGACCGCGAAGTGCGCGAGCCGCTGGATTTGCTCGACGAAATCGAAACCGCGCTGGGCATGCCCTCCGCGCCGCTTGCCTGGCCCATCGGGCAGGGCAAGCGTTTTCACGGCATCTACAACCTGCGCAACAGCACCATGCGGGTCTTTCGCCCTGGCGAAGATCGTCGTTCCGACGAAGATGAAACGCTCGACGGCAGCGACGCCGCCCTGCTCAAAAGCCGTTTCGGCGCGGAATACGATACCGCCGCAGAAGAAATGGAACTGGTCGCGGAAGCCATGCCCGCCTTCGACCGGTCGGCCTTTCTTGCCGGTCGCCAGACGCCGGTTTTTTTCGGCTCCGCCATCAACAACTTCGGCGTGCAGGAAACGCTGGACGCGCTGGTGGATTTATTTCCGCCCCCCGGCGCGCGTCAGGCCGTCAGCCGCGAAGTCAGGCCGGAAGAAGACAAATTCTCCGGCGTCGTCTTCAAGATACAGGCCAACATGGACCCGGCGCACCGCGACAGAATCGCCTTCCTGCGCGTCTGTTCCGGTCATTTCCTGCCGGGGATGCGCCTGAAAGTGCGGCGCACCGGCAAAGACATGCGCCCCACCAATGTCGTCACCTTTCTCTCCCAACGCCGGGACCGGGTGGATGAAGCCTTCGCGGGCGACATCATCGGCATCACCACCCACGGCGGCCTGCAACTGGGCGACACCCTCAGCGAAGGCGAAAGCCTGCAATACACCGGCCTGCCCTTCTTCGCCCCGGAACTCTTTCGCACGGTGGAACTCGCCGACCCGATGAAAAGCAAGCAATTGAACAAAGGCTTGAAAGAACTCGGTGAAGAAGGCGCGATACAGGTCTTTCGCCCCATGATGGGCAGCCTGATGCTGTTGGGCGCGGTCGGACAACTGCAATTTGAAGTCGTCGCCCACCGCCTGAAAACCGAATACGGCGTGGAGGTGCGCCTGGGCGCCGCCAACTACGCCGGGGCGCGCTGGATCGCCTGCCCCGACCCTGTGGAATTAAACCGCTTCACCCACGCCAACGGCGCAAAAATGTTTCTCGACGCCGCCGATACGCCCGCCTACCTGATGACCTCCCGCTTCGACCTCGACCTGACCAAAGAACGCTGGCCGAAGATTGAGTTTCATTTGATGCGGGAACACGCGGGGTTGATGTTGCAGGGCTGAAGAAGGCAGGGTAGTCACCCCCAAACAGGAGGCATCCCGCCGAACATCACGCCCGCTCATGACGAGGTTTTTCCCTGCGGCGCGAACGTAAAAGCGTCCGAGAAAAACGCTTCTTCCGGCAGCTTGCAGGCGTTCGCAAAATCCTGGCGGGCGGCGTCGATCATGGCGGGCGCGCCGCAGGCATAGACTTCGTGCCTGGAGAGGTCGGGATAATCGGCCACGACCGCCTGATGCACAAACCCGGTGCGCCCCCGCCAGCCGGATTCAGGCTCGGAGAGCACCGGCGTGTAGCGGATGTGTGCGTGTTCGGCAGCCCAGGCGGTGGGCAGGGCGGACAGGTAAAGGTCGATTTCCTTGCGGCAACCCCAGTAGATGTGCAGCGGACGGTCGCTGTTTTGCGCGATCGCGTGTTCGACCATGGCTTTTACGGGCGCAAACCCTGTGCCGCTGGCGAGCAGAATGACGGGTTTTTTGCTGTCATCGCGCAGATAAAAACCACCGTGTGGACCTTCAAAGCGCAGGATGTCTTTTACTTTCATCTGTTCAAACACCTGCCCGGTGAAACGACCACCCGGCACGCGGCGGATGTGCAGTTCCAGTACGCCCGCCTGTTCCGGGGCATTGGCGATGGAATAGCTGCGTCGCTGACCGTCCGCCAGTAGAACATCAATGAATTGCCCGGCGCGAAAGGTGAACGTTTCGCTGGCAGGCAGGCGCAGATTGAGCGTGATGACATCCGGGGCGCGCTTTTCCATCGCCTCCACCCGCACGGGCATGAGCTTGACCGGGATTTCCGCCTTGAGGACGGCCTGACGGTTTTCGATGGTCAAATCGCTTTTCGCGTGGGCGCAGCAAAGCAACACCTTGCCGGCGGCGATTTCCTGTTCGTTCAGGGCATGCGGCTGGTAGGGGCCAGGATCGACTTCGCCGGCAAGCACGCTGGCTTTGCAGGCGCTACAGGCGCCGTTTTTACAGCCGTAGGGAATGGTGATGCCCTGACGCAAGGCGGCGTCGAGCAGGGTTTCGTCGGCTTCTGCCGTGTAGGTCGCGCCGCAGGGCTGGACGGTGATCTGGTGACTCATGGTGTGTTTTCGGATTCGTGTGCGCGGATGGGCTAGAATGCCGCCCGTGCAGAAATTGTTAATCGTTGGCAGCGGGGATATCGCCCGACGCGCCGCTTCCTGGCTCAGCAAACACTTTGTCGTGTTTGTGCTGTTGCGCCGCACCGAGGCTGCCGGGGCGTGGCGCGAACTGAATGTGCGTCCGATGCCGGGCGACCTGGACAATCCCGCCAGCCTGCGACGACTGGCAGGATGGGCGGATCTGGTGTTGCATCTCGCGCCGCCGCAGGGCGAAGGCATCCGCGATTGTCGCACCCGCCACCTGCTGGCGGCGTTAGGCCGGGGCGGCAGTTTACCACGGCGACTGGTTTACGTGAGCACGACGGGCGTCTATGGCGATTGCGGCGGGGCGATGATCGACGAAACCCGACCGCGCAGCCCCTCGTCCGCCCGCGCCCTGCGCCGACTGGACGCCGAAGAAACCTTGCGCCGTTGGGGGGCTGCCCGCCATGTCCCGGTGATCCTGTTGCGCGCGCCGGGCATTTATGCGGGCGACCGCCTGCCGGAAGCGCGTCTGCAAGCGGGGCTGCCGGTGCTCGCCGAGGCGGAGGACGTCTACAGCAATCACATCCACGCCGACGATCTGGCGCGCGCCTGTTGCCGGGCGCTGTTTCGGGGCGGAGCGGGGCGCAGCTTCAATGTGGTCGACGAGAGCGACCTCTGCATGGGCGCTTATTTCGATCTCGTCGCCGATCGCCTGGGCTGTTCGCGTCCGCCGCGTCTGTCGCGCAGAGAGCTGGAACAAAGACTTTCTCCCATTCAGTACAGTTTTATGCTTGAATCACGTCGCATCCGTAACGACAGGCTCGGCAAGGAACTGGGTCTGCGCCTTTTATACCCCACCGTATCCGCCGGATTGTCTGTTGCGTAATCTGACGCTGGTGCGATTTTGAAAGAACTCCAGCATGCTCATCCTTAAATCCCTGCACATCTGTTTCGTGATCGCCTGGTTCGCCGGGTTGTTTTATCTGCCGCGCATTTTTGTCAATCTGGCGATGACCCCCAAAGAGAACATCGCCGAAACGGAGCGCCTGTTGCTCATGGCGGGCAAGCTCTATCGCTTCATGACGCCACTGGGCTGGCTGGCTGTGGTGCTGGGTCTATGGCTATGGCTGAGCTACGATTACGTGGGGGGCTGGCTGCACGTAAAAACCCTGCTGGCGGTTTTTCTGGTCGGCTTCAATTTTTATTGCGGCGTGTTACTGCGCCAGTTTCAGGCCGGAAAAAACACGCGCAGTCATGTCTGGTTCCGGTTCTTCAATGAAGCGCCCACCCTCGCGATGTTCATCGTCGTTTTCCTCGCCGTGCTGAAACCTTTTTGAGTCACCCATGGAAAATTTTTTCGCAAGCTGCCCGCGCGGACTGGAAACGTTGCTGGCGGCGGAACTGGTCGCCAACGGGGCGGTAAAAACCCGCGTCGTGCACGGTGGCGTGGCCTTTTCCGGCGATTGGGCAAGCTGCTATCGCGCCAATCTCCATTCGCGTCTGGCGACCCGCATCCTCTGGCGTTTTTCGTTTGCGCCGTATCGCCGGGAAGAAGACATCTACCAGCAGGCGGTCAGGCTGCCCTGGGAAAAACAGTTCGCCGTCTTTCGCACCTTTCGCGTGCAGACCACGGCGGTTCATTCTCCGCTGAAGAGCATTGATTTTGTCACCCTGCGGGTCAAGGATGCCATTTGCGACCGTTTTCGCGCCCAATGCGGCGAACGTCCCAACGTGGACACACGCGAACCGGATGTGCGCGTGCAAGTCTATCTCTCGGAGCGGGAATGTACGTTTTATCTCGACACCTCCGGCGCACCCCTGTGGCAGCGGGGCCTGCGTCACGCCAATGTGGAAGCGCCGCTGAAGGAAAATCTGGCGGCGGGCATCCTGATGCTTTCCGGCTGGCAGCCCGGCACGCCGCTGCTCGACCCCATGTGCGGCAGCGGCACCTTCGCGCTCGAAGCCGCCTGCATGACGCTCTCGCGCGCGCCGGGGCTGGAACGGGTGCGCTTCGGTTTTGAGGCGCTGCAATCCTGGCAACGCGATGTCTGGCTCGACATCCGCAACGCCGCGCTTGCCGCCGTCAAAGAAAGCCGCTTCCTGCACCTGTGGGCCAGCGACAACGACCCCCGCGCCGTGCGCGCGACCACCAAAAATCTGCGCGACGCGGGTCTTGAGGGCGCGGTGGAAGTGACGGAACGTGATTTTCTGGAAGCCGTCGCGCCCGCCGACACCGGCATTCTGGTTGCCAACCCGCCCTATGGCGAACGCATCGGCGAACTCGACCGGCTCGCTGAACTCTACCCCGCCATGAGCGCCGTGTTAAAACGTCAGTTCCCTGGCTGGCGCGCGTTTTTCCTCACCGCCGACACGCGCTTTCCCAGGCTCCTGCGCTTGAAACCCAGCCGCAAAACGCCGTTGATGAACGGCGCGCTGGAGTGCAGGCTTTATGAAATCGAACTGGTGGCGGGCAGTCATCGCAAGGTGAAATCCGAAACTCGCCGTGCCCATTGAAAACAACGCGTTGGCGGCGAGGGTCTTGAAGAGGATGGACGATCCTCTGCCGGCCGGGGTTTTGCAAGAGGCTCATGTGTCGGTTTGCAAAAAATCCGGTAATTGCGGCTCGCGCCCGGCGAGGTCGGGAAAGAAGGCGTCGAGATCGCCGGGTTGTGGGCTTTGCCCGGAAAGGAGCAATTCCAGCGCGTCCAGCGCGGCGTCGATGGCGGCGGCGCGTTCAGGTTCCAATACCTCGCGGGCGGCATCGGCGAAGGTCAGCACCCAAACGCCCGACGCTTGCTCACCGATAAGGCGCATATCAATGTTTGCCTCGCCGTTCCTGCCCCGGCAACGCGCAAAGCAATCGTGTGTTTCGATGACCTGCATGGGAATGCCGACACACATCCTGATTTCCTTTCGGGCGACGAAGTCGCCGCGTGAATGACATTAACACCCCCCGACGGCATCAAAGCCCCCCGGTGAGAGGGGGCATTGAAAGCCTCCCTCTCCGAGGGAGGCGCCCCAAAGGGGCGGAGGGAGTGGGAAAGCCTGCGCCGCAATGTCTCATTCCTTTAATTCCTCGCGCAGCAAATTCAAAAAGCGCGCGTCGCCTGCGCGCCAGGCGCTTGAGGCGTCGGGGCGTCCGGCTTCGTAGGCATCCTGCGTCAACGCAGCGCTTGCCAGCGCATCGGGCGCGGCTGCGACGGCGTCGCGTTTTACGCCTGCCGCGCCCCAGCGTGCCAGCCAGCCTTGCGCGATACGCAAGGCTTCCGGCAGTTGCGCGCGCACGACGGGCGACAGGCTGCCGCCGAAATCTTCCAGCGTTTCCGGCTGTACGCCGATCAGGACGAGCGATTGCGGCAGTTGCCCGGTCAGCGCGGCGGCGGCGAGCACTTCCTGAAAGCCGGTCTGGTGCAGGCTCATTTTTTTCGCGCCCATGAAACGCGGCACGTCGTTGCCTGTCACTTCGCGCAGGGTTCCCGGCGCGTCGCCATAATCCACGGCGTCGAACACCAGAAGCATGTCGGCTTCCTGTACGTAAGGCAGCAGATAAAGCCCCTGCGTGCCGCCGTCCATCAGGCTCACCTGCGCCGGGAAACACCAGCCCCGGTTGAGCGTCTCGACCGCGCGCACGCCAAAGCCCTCGTCGGCCCAAAGCAGGTTGCCGATGCCAAGAACGAGGATACGGGAGGCGGGAAGAGCGGGCGGAACGGACATGGCGACAGAGGTGCGGAAAATATAAGCGGAACGGGTGGATGTTACCATACTGCCCCCAATGGATTTCCGGCCTTCCCGATGCCCCGTCGCCCCCTTGTCGCGCTCGCCCTTCTGCTGCTCCTGACGCTCGCCAGTCTGGTGTTTGCCATGCTTTCCGGCGCGGTTGTGATTACGCCTGCGGAATGGCTGCAAATTCTTCAGGGACAGCCCACGCTGGCGGCGGAAGTGGTGCTGGAATTGCGCCTGCCCCGCGCGTTGGCGGGGTTTGCCTGTGGCGCGTTACTCGCTTTTGCGGGCACGCTGATGCAGGCTTTGCTGCGGAATCCGCTGGCTGACCCTTATATTCTCGGCGTTTCCGGCGGGGCCAGCATCGGCGCGCTGGTTTCCATCCTGTTGGGATTGGGCGCTCTGATGCTGGACGCGCTCGCTTTCGGCGGCGCGCTGGGTGCCTTGTTGCTGGTGTTCGGACTGGCGCACGGCGACGGAAGCTGGACGCAGACCCGGCTGCTCCTGACGGGCGTGATCGTCGCCGCCGGTTGCGGCGCGCTGGTGACGCTGATGCTCGCCATCGCGCCGGAAGCCCGTTTGCGCGGCATGTTGTTCTGGCTCATGGGCGATCTCGCGCAAACGCTTTCACCCTGGCCGCCGCTGCTTTTTCTGGGCGGGGCGTTGTTGCTGGCGTTGCCTTTTACCCGCGAACTCAACCTGCTGGCGCGGGGCGCGGAAAGCGCGCAAACCCTGGGGGTCAATGTTCGCTTTCTGCGTCGCCTCATCTATTTTCTTGCCGCGCTGACGACGGCCGCCGCCGTCAGCAGCGCGGGCGCGATTGGTTTTATCGGCCTTGTCGTGCCGCATCTCACGCGGCTCGCCATCGGCAACGATCAGCGTTTGCTCCTGCCTGCCGCCACGCTTCTGGGCGGCGCGTTGCTGATGGTCGCCGATACGCTGGCGCGTACCCTGATTGCGCCGGAGCAATTGCCGGTTGGCGTGCTGACGGCGCTTCTGGGGGTGCCGGTGTTTCTGTTTCTGCTCTCCCGTGGCAAAGGCAGACTGACATGAGCGCCGTTCCGCTCCTGAGCGTTGAAGGGCTGGACGTGCGTATCGGCGCGCATCAGGTGTGCCGCAACCTGAATCTGCGTATTTTCCCCGGTGACGCGCTGGTGATTCTGGGTCGCAACGGCGCGGGCAAATCCACCCTGCTGGCGACTTTGGCGGGATTGCGCGTGCCGCAGAACGGGCGCATTCTGCTGGCGGGGCGGGGTTACGCCGAGCAGGGGGCGCGGGCGGCGGCGCGGCTACGCGGCTGGCTTGGGCAACAGCAGAGCGATCCCTTTGCGGCGACGACGCTGGAAGCCGCGCTCGCGGGTCGCCATCCGCATCTGGGTCGCTGGCAATGGGAAGGTGAGGCGGATACGCGCCTCGCGCGGGCGGCGTTGGCGGAAGTCGGCCTGCAGGATTTTGCCACGCGGGATGTGCAAACACTCTCCGGTGGCGAACGGCAACGTCTGGCGATTGCCAGCCTGCTGACGCAGGCCGCGCCCCTGATGTTGCTGGATGAACCGCTGACGCATCTGGATTTGAATCACCAGATCGCCGTGCTGGAAATTTTCAGGCGGCGCGTCGCGGCGGGCGCGGCGTTCGCCGCCGTCCTGCACGAACCGGGATTGGCCTGGCGTTATGGCGCGACGGCGTTGTTCATTCATGGCGACGGCGAAACCGAAATCGGCCCCGCCGACGCCCTGCTCACCCCGGAACGCCTCTCCCGGCTGTATGGATATCCGCTCTTGCGGGTGGAACAGGCAGGGCGCGTGGCCTTTGTGCCGGCCTGATATGGGGATTTCCAGGTGCGTCCAGGGTTCGCTTCGCCGGGTCGGCGACTCGCCCTTGACCCACGCTCCAGGCCGTTCATCGTGATGATGACCGGGCAAGTCTGAAAACGCCTGACCTCATGCAATCGCCCTGTTTTAATTTCCTGATTTTTCTCGTATAATCCGAACCTTTTCGTTTTTACCAACCGGACACAAGCAATGGTCGTTATCCGTCTTTCCCGCAGCGGCGCCAAGAAGCGCCCCTTTTACAATCTGGTCGTTACCGATTCCCGCAACCGTCGTGACGGTCGTTTCGTCGAACGCCTCGGTTTTTACAATCCCGTTGCCGCCGAGCATGAAGAAGGCTTGCGCGTCGCGCTGGATCGCCTCGAATACTGGAAACAGAACGGCGCGCAGGTTTCTCCCACCGCCGCCCGTCTGGTCAGGAAATACAAAGCCAGCCGCGCGGCTTAAGTTTTAATGCCTCTGGACGCTGAAGCCGACATTCTGTTTCCCGCTCGCATCACTGGCGCTTACGGCGTCAAGGGCTGGGTCAAGGTTCGCGTCTTCGGCGACGAGCTGGAAAGCTGGCGTCACATACCGGTCTGGCATCTGACGAAAACGGAAGATGGCCCCCGGCAAAGCCGGGAGGTGGCGGAATGCAAAAAACATGGCGATGGACTGGTCGTCCGCTTCGCCGATGTTACTGACCGGAGCGCGGCGGAAAGCTTGCGAGGGTTCTGGATTGGCGTGCCCCGCTCCGCCCTGCCGCCCCCTGCGGAAAACGAATTTTACTGGGACGACCTGATCGGTCTCACGGTGCAAAACAGCGCGGGCGAAACGCTGGGCGTTGTTGAAGGCTTGCTGGAAACCGGCGCGCACGATGTCCTGCGAGTGGTTCAGGCCACAGCGGGAGGCGAAACGGAACGCCTGTTGCCTTTTGTTGACGCGGTGGTTCAGCACGTCGATCTGGAAAAACGCCAGATGCTCGTGGTCTGGGAACTGGATTGGTAAATTGATGGACGCAGAAATATCCGGGAATGTCCAATAAGGCCGTTTTCGACTGCGTGAGCATTTTCCCGGAAATGTTCGCGGCGCTGACCGCATCCGGCATTACCCGCAAGGCGCTGGAAGCCGGGTTGTGGTCGCTGAATCTCTGGAATCCGCGTGACTACGCCGAAAACGTCTGGCGCACAGTCGATGACCGGCCCTACGGCGGCGGCCCCGGCATGGTGATGCAGGCCGGGCCGCTGGAAAAAACCATCGCGGCAGCCCGTGCGCGACAGCAGGCGGAGCACGTGACCAGCCGGGTGATTTACCTGTCGCCTCAGGGGCGTCCGCTGACACACGTGCGCGTCATGGCGCTTTCCGGGCTGCTGGCGGCGGGCACTGGCTTCATCCTGCTCTCTGGACGGTATGAGGGCGTAGATGAGCGTCTGATCGAGCGCTGCGTGGATGAAGAAATTTCCCTGGGGGATTTCGTGTTGTCCGGCGGCGAGTTGGCGGCGATGGCCTTGATGGACGCGCTGGTGCGTCAATTGCCGGGGGCGCTCGGCGACACGGCTTCTGCCGTAGAAGATTCATTTGTGGCGGGCTTGCTGGATTGCCCCCACTACACTCGCCCGGAGGTTTACGAGGGGCGGGCAACGCCGGAAGTTTTGCTTTCCGGCGACCATGCCAGAATTCGTCGCTGGCGACTGAAAATGTCGCTGGCGCGAACCCGGAAGCGCAGGCCGGAACTCCTGACGCAACGCGCCTTGAGCGCGGAAGAAACGCAACTCATGGCGGAAATCCTCAAGGATGAAGCGCATGAGCAATGCGGTGAGCATTAATTGACAAGGAAACTCACATGAACTTGATTCAACAACTGGAACAGGAAGAAATCACCCGCCTGAACAAGACCATCCCCGAATTCGCGCCCGGTGACACCGTGGTCGTGCAAGTCAAGGTCAAAGAAGGCAACCGTGAACGCTTGCAGGCTTATGAAGGCGTGGTCATCGCCAAGCGCAATCGCGGCCTCAATTCCGCATTTACCGTGCGTAAAATTTCCTCCGGCGAAGGCGTGGAACGAACGTTCCAGAGCTATTCTCCGTTGGTGGTCAATATCGAAGTCAAGCGTCGTGGCGACGTGCGTCGCGCCAAGCTCTACTACCTGCGCGAACGCTCCGGCAAGTCCGCCCGCATCAAGGAAAAACTGGTGCGTAAATCCGCCGCCGCCTGATTTTTCCCATGCTGTTTTTCGCGTTGCCGCAGTTGCAGGGAAGGCGAAATCTCACGCAAAATGGAGCGTCTGCATTTTGGCGGACGCTCCATTTTTTATGAACGGCGCTTTCATTCTCCGACTCCGCACCGCATCGGGACGACGTGCCCGCATCGGCCTGATTCTCGTCGCGCTTGCCGCCTTGTTGGGCTGGACGGGAAGCTGGCACTGGTTCCCCGAGCTTTTTTCCCATTTCTTCTCCCAGTACGCGCTGCTGCTGATTATGCTGACGGCGTTGTTGTTCTGGGAGAACAAGGCAAGCCGTTGGGCCTGGGCGGCGCTGCTGCTCACGTTGCTGGTCGGTTTTGCCGTGTCACCCTTCTGGTTGCCCGTTGCAGACGCCAACGTAAAACCGGGAGCGGACACGCGCCATCTGAATCTCCTGCAATTCAACGCCGCCCGGAATACCTACCCTCTGGTGCAGTGGTTGATACGACACCGGCAAGAGGTCGATGTCGTACTGGCGCTGGAAGCCGACACCGGATTTGCGGCGGGCATGGAAGCCCTTGCCGCCGAATTTCCCTACCGCATTGACAAACTCCAGGATGACTCTTTCGGCATCGCGCTGATAAGCCGCTATCCCCTCTATGAGGCAAAAGTGCTGGAGGTTATCGGCGCGGATTTTCCCGCGCTTGAAGCGCATGTCATTACGCCTGCCGGCCCATTGCATGTGATCGGCATTCACCCGCCACCCCCTTTGGGGGGCGAACTGGCGAAACTGCGCGACGACTACATGAAAGAACTGGCGGGGCAACTTGCGCAGCAACTCGAAGAAGGCGAACCCACGCTGGTTTTCGGGGATTTCAACTCCAGCATCTGGTCGCCGCGCCTGCGCGAATTCATGGCGGAAACCGGACTGCGCGACGCCCAACAGGGACAGGGCGCGTTGGGGAGCTGGCCTGCGATCACCGCCCGTTATTCCGGATTGTTGGGCATTCCCATCGACCTGATGCTGGTCTCCGAAAGCGTAACGGTACAGCAACGCCAGAGCGGGGAATATCTGGATTCAGACCATTTGCCGGTCTTGACGCAGATTGCTTATTGAAAAATTCCCCTTATCCATCCAGGGGAGTTGCATGAATGCCAACGCCCTGCATTGATGGCGGCGAAGCCGCTCGAATCTTCCGCCCTGTTGCGCTATCCTTGGTCACTTGACCTGAAATGAAAACCCGGTATACTCTCCGGTTCTTTTTCACGCAGTTCCTTGGAGTCCAACATGTACGCGGTCATAAAAACCGGGGGTAAACAGTATCGTGTTTCCGCTGGTCAAAAACTTAAAGTAGAACAGATACCGGCAGACGTTGGCGCAGAAATCACACTCGATCAAGTCCTCCTCGTGGGCGAAGGCGAGACGGTGAAAGTCGGCGCCCCTCTGGTGGTTGGGGCAACCGTCAAGTGTACCGTGGTGTCCCACGGTCGCCACGACAAGATCAAAATTTTCAAGATGCGCCGTCGCAAGCATTACCAGAAGCATCAGGGGCATCGTCAGAATTACACCGAGTTACGCATCGACGCCATTACGGCTTGATGCGCTCAGGGTTGAAGGAGTTATCACATGGCACACAAGAAAGCTGGCGGCAGTTCCCGTAACGGTCGCGATTCAGAATCCAAGCGTCTGGGCGTCAAGCGTTACGGCGGTCAGTTCGTGCTGGCGGGCAACATCATCGTGCGTCAGCGCGGCACCCAGTTTCACGCGGGCGATGGCATCGGCATCGGCAAGGATCATACCCTTTTCGCCTTGCAGGATGGCACGGTGAATTTCGCCATCAAGGGCGCGAAAAACCGTCGCGTGGTCAGCATCCTGCCCGCCGCCGTCAACTGAAAGGCGTCCGCTGGAAGATGAAAACCCTATCCAGAGCGGATAGGGTTTTTTAGTTTCGGAATCCAAAACATGAAATTCATTGACGAAGCGAAGATTTACATCAAGGCTGGCGATGGCGGTAATGGCGTCGCTTCGTTCCGCCGCGAAAAATACATTCCCATGGGTGGCCCGGATGGCGGCGACGGCGGGCGCGGCGGCAGCATCTTCATGCAGGCCGACCGCAACCTGAATACGCTGGTCGATTACCGTTACACCCGGAAATTCCTCGCCCCGCGTGGCGAAAATGGTCGCGGCGCGGATTGTTACGGCGCGGCGGGCAAGGACATCACCTTGAAGGTGCCGGTGGGCACGGTGGTCTACGACCAGAACACGGACGAGATACTGGCCGACCTGCCTGCGGATGGCATGCAGGTGCAACTCGCCAGAGGCGGCAAGGGCGGCCTCGGCAATATTCATTTCAAATCCAGCGTCAATCGCGCACCGCGCAAATGCACCAAGGGCGAGCCGGGCGAAGAGTTTGAGTTACGCATGGAACTTCGGGTGCTGGCGGATGTCGGCTTGCTCGGCTTGCCCAACGCGGGCAAGAGCACGTTTATCCGTTCGGTTTCGGCGGCGCGCCCCAAGGTGGCGGATTATCCTTTCACCACCCTGCATCCCAATCTGGGTGTCGTGCGGGTGGACGATCAGCGTTCCTTTGTCATCGCCGATGTGCCGGGTCTGATTGAGGGCGCGGCGGAGGGCGCGGGGCTGGGCGTGCGCTTTTTAAAACACTTGCAGCGCACCCGCATTCTGCTGCATCTCGTTGATCTCGCGCCTTTCGATCCGAACGCCAACCCGGTGGAAGACGCGCTCGCCATCGTGCGCGAACTGGAAAAACATGACCCGGCGCTGGTGGCGAAACCCCGTTGGCTGGTCTTGAACAAACTCGACCTGATTCCGGCAGAAGAACGCGGTCAGCGCGTGGCGGATTTTCTCGCCGCTTACCGTCAGGCGACAGAAGACGCGTCCGCTGACGAACAGCCGCATTTCGCCATTGCCGCCATTTCCGGCGAAGGGGTCAAGGAAATCACCTATCGCCTGATGGCGGCGTTGGATGCGTTGCAGGCCGCTGGAATTCCTGCTCAGGCGTCCACATCCGATGCGGCGGACGCCGCCGACGAAGCCGCATGAGCCTGCTTGCCAACGCGCATCGCCTTGTCGTCAAAGTCGGCTCGGCGCTGATTACCGGCAATGGCGGAGGCGTCGACCGCGCCGCCATCGCCGGATGGGTGCGGCAGATTGCAAAATTGCAGCGGGCGGGGCGACAGGTCGCGCTGGTTTCTTCCGGGGCCATTGCCTGCGGGATGCAGCGTCTGGGCAGGGAAAAACGTCCGCATGAAGTGCATGAACTGCAAGCCTGCGCCGCCGTGGGGCAAATGGGCCTGGCGCAAATCTATCAGGAAGCCTTTTTCGCGCATGGCGTGCATACCGCGCAAATCCTGCTCACCCACGATGACCTTGCGGACCGAAAACGCTACCTGAACGCCCGCTCCACCCTGAACGCGCTCCTGAATCTGGGCGTCGTGCCCATCATCAACGAGAATGACACCGTTGTCACCGACGAAATCCGCTTCGGCGATAACGACACGCTGGGCGCGCTGGTCGCCAACGCGCTGGAGGCCGACGCGCTCATCATCCTCACCGACCAGCCCGGCCTTTACACCGCCGACCCGCGCAAGGACAAGACCGCGACGCTGGTTGCGGAAGCAATTGCGGGCGATGCGAAGTTGGAAGCCATGGCGGGCGGCGCGGGCAGCGAAGTCGGCACCGGCGGCATGATGACCAAGGTGCTGGCCGCCAAACGCGCGGCGAAAAGCGGCGCGCATACCGTGATCGCTTCGGGGCGCGAACCGGAAGTCATTACCCGTCTTGCCGCAGGCGAAGTCGTCGGCACCCTGCTCGTCTCGAAAACCCTGCCGCTCGCCGCGAAAAAACAATGGCTTGCCGACCATCTGCAAACCGCCGGACAACTTTACCTTGACGCTGGCGCTGTTGCGGCGCTGACCGCCGGGAAAAGCCTCCTGCCTGTGGGCGTGATTTCCGTTATCGGCGAATTTGAGCGTGGCGCGGCGGTTGGCTGCATTGCGCCGGATGGTCGTGAAATCGCGCGCGGCCTCGTCAATTACGGTCATTTCGAGGCGCATCGCATTGCCGGTCACGCCTCAAAAGACATCGAAAACCTGCTCGGTTACGTGGATGAACAAAGCCTGATTCACCGGGATAATCTGATTTTGCTGGATTGAGTCGTGGCTTATTGCACCAGCCGCAAGGCGATGGGATAGCGGTAATCCTCGCCCTTGCTGGCGGTAATGCCCGCGAGAATGCAGAGCACGATATTGCCGATCAGCACGACGGGGAGCAGCAGAAAGCCGACGAAGACGAAGCACAGCAGGCCCGCCACGAAGGCGGCGATAATGACGGTGATCTGAAAATTCAGGGCTTCCTTGGCATGCCGGATGACGAAAGCCTTATCCGGGTTGTCCTTGTGGATAAGCCAGATAATCAGCGCGCCCCAGAAACCGACGACGATGCCAAGCAGGTGCGCGAACAGCGCCAGATTTTTATCATCCGGCAGAATCGTGCTTGCATTCTGTTGAGGAAGTTCATTGCTCATGGAGCGTGCCTTTCGTTGATGATGTTTGCCATGTAATGCGAAGCCAGAGTATATAAGATATTTATGCGAAATACCCGTGCGCCCGACAGGTCAGGAATGCGAGCAAATTTTGTCGCCGTGATTGGTTGCGGCCCCGCCGGACTGATGGCGGCAGAGACACTGGCAGAGGCCGGATATGCAGCGCATTGTTTCGACGCCATGCCTACCGCCGGACGCAAATTTCTCATGGCGGGCAGGAGTGGCCTCAACCTCACCCATGCCGAAAATCCGGAAAATTTTCTGCAACGTTACGGCGACGCCCGTCCCCGTCTGGAAGCGGCGCTGCTCGATTTTTCCCCGGCGGCGTTGCGCGACTGGGCGGCGGGTCTTGGCATTCCGACCTTTGTGGGGTCATCGGGCAAGGTCTTCCCGGAAGGCATGAAAGCCGCGCCGCTCCTGCGGGCGTGGCTCAGGCGGCTGCGTTTGCAGGGCGTGCGCTTTTACCTGCGCCATCGCTGGCAGGGCTGGCGAGGCGATCAATTGTTGTTTGCCACGCCGCAAGGCGAACGCTGTGTTGCTGCCGATGCCGTGTTGCTCGCTCTGGGTGGTGCAAGCTGGTCGAAACTGGGTTCCGATGGCAGATGGGCAGAAACGCTGGCAGAGCGGGCGATTCCGCTTGCGCCTTTTCGTCCTGCCAACTGCGGGTTTGAAGTGGCGTGGAGCGCGCATTTCCGCGAACGCTGCGCCGGGTTGCCGGTCAAGCTGGTCAGCGTCGCTGTTGCGCCCAACGCGTCCGATTTTCCGCCACGTCGCGGCGATTTCGTGATTACCGCGCACGGCGTCGAAGGCAGCCTGATTTACGCCCTGACCGCGCCGTTGCGCGATGCATTGGAACGAGACGGCGCCGCCGCCCTCACGCTGGATTTGCTGCCCGATGTCGCCGAAGAACGCCTTGCCGCCGAATTATCCCGCCCGCGCGGGCGCGATTCCGTCGCCAATCACCTGCGCCGCCGTGCGGGGCTTACGGGCGTCAAGGCGCAATTGCTGCGTGAATGCCTGTCGCCGGAAATTCTGCGCGATTCGCGACAACTCGCCGCGCACATCAAGCGCCTGAAATTGCCCATCCTTCGCCCCCGCCCGCTGGACGAAGCCATCAGCACGGCGGGCGGCGTGCCGTTCGATGTCCTGAATGAAGCCTTGATGCTGAAGCAACTGCCCGGTGTCTTCTGCGCGGGTGAAATGCTCGACTGGGAAGCGCCCACTGGCGGCTATCTGCTCACCGCCTGCTTCGCCACAGGCCAAGCGGCGGGGAAGGGGGTGGCGGGGTGGCTGCGTCAGGCATCAGAAGACCGGGGAGAGGGGACAGCGTAAAGGCTGCCATCAGTCACCCGCACGGTTTTCGGAATCAATCGCTACAGACTGCTGACAAACCGCCCTACCGACGGGGATACCCGCCGCCGCCGCGATGCTTTCCGCCATCTTGAGGCGGCTCATGGACGCCGCGCTCGTAGCGGCTGATGCGAACGTTGCCGCTCACCAGAAATTTTTGACACTGCCTATCCCTTTTGCGTAAAGTCCCTCACCGCAACGTTAACCACGGGAGATGAGCATGAAGAAAATTCTTTTGGCATTGGCGTGTTCCGCCGTTTTCTGTTCCACGGCGATGGCTGACCAGGCGATGGTGGTGGAGAAAGATGCGGCGGACGCGGCGCAGAAGATTCTGCGAGCGCAAAGCGAAGTCCGGCATCTTTGTGAACCTTGCGGGGAGGAACTGGCGGTTGCCGAGACAGTGGGCAGCGTGGAGGTGCGAAAATGGGACGAGGATGGTTATTACGAGGTTTATCTCAATGGCGAGGGGATTGACCTGGCTTATGTCTATGTCGAGGATGGCGGCGCATGGGTCAATCTGGCGTTGAAACTTTCGCTGGATGTTGATGGGGTTTCGCGGGTGTTGAAGGAGTGAACCGACGTGAATCGGGGGGAATCTCCCCTCGCTTCTTGTGGGAGCGGAAACGGATTTCCGCCGCCTTCGGCGATGCGTGAAGGGGAAAAATTCCTCATCCCCTGATATGATGGCGACCCTTGCTCGGGATGGGTGACGGGAATGCGCGTTTGGCGATTGTTATCAGAAGATCGTGACGTTTTGATGACTGTCTTCCGTCCTCCGTCTTCTGTCCTCTGACCTTCATGCGCCTCACCAAACTCAAACTCGCCGGTTTTAAATCGTTCGCTGACCCCATCACCGTCGCCCTGCCGGGGCAACTGGTGGGCGTGGTGGGGCCGAACGGCTGCGGTAAATCCAATGTCATGGACGCGGTGCGCTGGGTGTTGGGGGAATCCCGCGCGTCGGAATTGCGCGGCGATTCCATGAAGGATGTGATTTTCAATGGCTCCACGAATCGCAAGCCTGGTTCGCGGGCTTCGGTGGAACTGGTGTTCGACAACGCCCTGGGACGGGCACTGGGGCAGTGGAGCCAGTATTCGGAACTGGCGGTGAAGCGGGTGCTGACCCAGAGCGGGCAATCCGACTATTTTATTAACAACCTGAAAGTGCGCCGGAAAGACATCACCGACCTCTTTCTTGGTACGGGACTGGGGCCGCGCGCTTACGCCATCATCGGGCAGGGCATGATTTCGCGCATCATCGAGGCGCGGCCTGACGATTTGCGCGTGTTTCTGGAAGAAGCCGCCGGAGTGACGCGCTATAAAGAGCGCAGAAAAGAAACCGAAGGCCGTCTGGAAGACACGCGGGAAAACATGGCGCGGGTGGAAGACATCCGTCTGGAACTCGCGGCGCAGATGGAAAAACTGGAAGCTCAGGCGGAGGTGGCGCGGCAATATCACGATTGCAATGACGCGCTGATCCGCAAACAGCAGATGCTCTGGCTCATCCGTCGCAACGACGCCAGGGCGGAACAGCAAAAACTCGCGCTGGAAGTGGCGCAGGCGGATACGGAACTGGAGGGCGCGACATCCGCCCTGCGCGAGTTGGAGGCGCGGCTGGAAGGCGCGCGCGCGGCGCATTTCGCGGCAAGCGACGAGGTGCATCAGGCACAGGGCGCGTTGTTTACCATCAATGCGGAGGCGGCGCGGCTGGAAGCGGAAATCCGCCACCGCAAGGAAGCGCGGCGGCAACTGGAAGGTCGCCTCGTCCAGTTGGCGGGCGAAGAAACGCACTGGCGGGGGCAGGCGGAAAAACTGGCAGGCGACCAGCGTCGCTGGGAAGAATTGCGGGAACTGGCCGATCTGCGTCTGGAGCAGGCAGAGGCGAAACTGGAAATGACAGGCGAACGCCTGCCCCTGGCGGAAGAAGCGGAAGGGCAGGCGCGGACAGGCGTTGAAGGTCTGCGCCGGGACATCGCCCAGGTCGAGCAGCGTTTGCAAGTGGAATTGACGCATCGAACGCACGCCCGGCGCAATCTGGAAACCCTGTCCCAGCGCCGTGAACGCTTGCAACAGGCGGTGGCGGCAGAGGTTGCGCCGGAGCGGTCGGCATGGGAGGAGAAAGAAGCTGAACGGGCGTTGGCGCAAGCGCAGGCGGAAGAATGGGCGGAACGTCTGCGCGATGCGCAGGAAAAACTGCCGGAACTGGAACAACGTCACCGGACGAACGAAGAAACCTTGCATCGGCAAAACCGTGAAGCCGCTGCCGCTGAAGCGCGCCGCAACACCTTGCGCCAGATGCAGGAACAGGTGGGGCAGGGTAATCGCCTACCCGAATGGCTGGAAAAATACGGCCTTGCCGAGGCGACCCCGCTCTGGCGCGTCCTGCATGTGGAGCCGGGTTGGGAAACGGCAGTGGAGGCCGTGCTGCGTGAACGCATCAATGCGCTGCCAGTTGACAGCGCGCAAGGGTCGCAATGGGCGCAAGACCGTCCCGGCGGCAGGGTGAGTCTGCGACTTCAGGCATCAGAAGTCAGGCATCAGGAATCAAGGCCACTCGCCGACGACAGTCTGTTGAGACGGGTTCGGGTGGAGGACGCGCGCTGGCTGCCCCTGCTGACCGACTGGTTGGGCGGGGTGCGCACGATTGCCGGTCTGGAAGCGGCGTTGCAGGCTGCGCCCGCGTTGCCTTCCGGCGTCTGCCTCGTCACGCCGGGCGGCGATCTGGTGGAGCGGCATGCCGCGCATCTGTTCGCGCCCGATGCGAGCGGGCATGGCCTGCTGGAACGCCAGCGGGAAATCGAAGCCCTGGGTGCAGAGGGCGAAACGCTGCGGGCGCAGGTAGAGGCGGGGCGGGCTGAGGCTGCCCGTCTGGACGCGGAAATCAACGATTTGCGCGGGCAGGCCAACACGTTGCGCCGCGAGCAGGACGAGGCGCGGCAGCGCGCGCACGCCTTGCAGGTGGAAACCCTGAAGCTGGCGCAGGCGATGGCGCGTTATCACGAGCAGGCGGCGCGTTTGCAGGCGCAGTTGACTGATCTGGACACGGAGACGGAAACGGAGCGCGAGCGGGAATTCGCCGCTGCGGAAATCGCCGACCAGTTGCGTGAGCGGATTGAAGCATTGCGTCACACAGAGAGCGAAGCGCGCATTCGTCTGGAAGCGGCGGAACGCGCCCTGCGCGATACCCGCGAACAGGCGGCGGCCTGCGAGCGGGAAGTGCGCGAGGCGCAGTTTTCGGCGCGCGAATGCACCGGCAAGCTGGAAGAAATCGTTGCCCAGCAGTGCCTCTCGGAACGCGAATTGAAGCGCATTCACGCCGATCTGACGACCTGCCGGACGCAGGAAATGGAAGCGCCGCCGGAGCTTTTCGAAGCAGAATTGCAGCAGGCGCTGGAAAGACGTTCGCAACAGGAAAGCGAACTGGCCGCCCGGCGCGGCGGGATGGAAGACGCCGCCGCCGCCCTGAAAGGGCTGGAAGAAGATCGTCTGCGAGTGGAACAATCGTTGGAGCCGCTGCGCAACCGCATCGGCGAACTGAAATTGAAGGAACAGGCCGCTGCCCTGAACGCTTCGCAACTGGACGAACAATTGCGGGAAGCGGGCGCTGACGAGGCGGCGTTGCTGGCGACGGAAACGAACCCGCGTCCGCAGGCGCTGGCGCAGGAAATCGGTCGCCTGCAAAAAGCCGTCGCCGAACTGGGCGCGGTCAACCTCGCCGCCTTGCAGGAACTGGAAACCGCGCGTGAGCGCAAGGGCTATCTGGATGAGCAGGCCGCCGATCTGACGGAAGCGATGGAGACGCTGGAATCCGCCATCCATCGCATCGACCGGGAAACCCGCGATTTGCTGCAAAGCACCTTTGATACGGTGAATACGCATTTTGGCCGCCTTTTCCCGGAGCTTTTCGGCGGCGGTCGGGCGGCGCTGGTGATGACCGGTGAGGAAATTCTCGATGCCGGCGTGCAGGTTTTCGCGCAGCCGCCGGGCAAAAAAAATTCCACGATTCACCTGCTTTCCGGCGGCGAAAAAGCACTGACGGCGATTGCTTTGGTATTCTCCATGTTTCAGTTGAACCCGGCGCCGTTTTGCCTGCTGGATGAAGTGGATGCGCCGCTCGATGATTCCAACACCGAACGCTTCTGCCAGATGGTGAAAAAGATGTCTGGACAGACCCAGTTTCTGTTCATCAGCCACAACAAGATTGCCATGGAAATGGCCGGGCAACTGGTGGGCGTGACGATGCAGGAATCCGGCGTATCAAGAGTCGTGGAAGTGGATATGGAAGCAGCCTTGAAAATGAGGGAAGATGCCTGATGAACGAATTGCAAATCGGAATCCTGATTCTGGTGGTGGTCGTGGTGCTGGCCGTGCTGGCCTACAACAAGTGGGAAGAGCATAAGCACCGCAAGACCGCCGAGCGCATGTTCAATACGAACGATGCGGACAAGGACGCGGACGTGCTGCTCCGGCGTCCCGTGCGTACCGCCGGGGCAGGCGGAACCGGGAATGCCGGAAGCGAGCGGCGCGAGCCGGGGTTAAACCCGGAGCCGGTCGCGGAAAGCGCGAAAGACGCGGGCACGCATTTCGCAGGAGGGGGCACCCCGGACGAGGCTGCCTGCCAGCCCCCCCCAAATGATGCAGCGCCTCTGGACGAGCTTTGGGCGGGGATAGACGCCATTGCGACGCTGGATCTGGTCGAGGCGGCGAGCGCCGGAGAGATTCTGACTTCCTGGCTGGAAGCGCCGCCCCGGTTGCAAAAACTGATGCGCTGGGTTGGTCTGAACGAAAATCAGGGCGAGTGGGAAACCCTGTCACTGGCGCGGGAAGGCCGCTATCGCCGGTTGAAGGCCGGGCTGCAACTCACGGACCGGCAGGGGCCGGTGGGCGCGGGAGAATTCAGCCGTTTTGCCGAAATCGTGCGGCAGGTGGCGAAAGAACACATGGCGGTGGCGACCCTGCCCGACCGTGGTCAGGCGTTGGAGCAGGCGCAACAACTGGAACATTTCTGCTACGACGCGGACATCCAGATTGGCGTGAATCTGGTCAGTCGCAGCACGGTTTTCCCCGGCACCAAGATTCGCGCCCTGGCCGAATCCGCAGGCATGACCCTGAACGCAGATGGCATGTATATCCGTCGGGATGACGATGCCGCGATCTTGTTTTATCTACAGAACGCAAGCGGTGAAGCCTTCACCGCCGAAAACCTGAAAACCATGGGCGCCAGCGGTCTGGTGTTCTTACTGGATGTGCCCGTTACGCCACGCGGCCAGTATGTTTTCAAACAGATGATCAACCTCGCCAAACGCTTTGCCGACACGCTGGATGGCGTGCTGGTCGACGACCGGCGGCAACCGCTTTCCGATGTGCAACTGGCGCAAATCAGCCAGAACTATGTCGTCAAACCGCAGGCGCGCATGGACGCCGCCGGACTGACGGCAGGTGGCGCGCTGGCGGTGCGACTGTTCAGTTGAGTTGAGGGAAGCGGAGGTTATTCGTGTGTGTGAACGGAACATTATCCCCTCCACAGGAATTGCCCAGAATATGTCGCAAGAAGAAATTGATTATGCATTTGGCGTTGATCGAATGCGCTACGTTGATAAAATACGCCAGCGTAATGAATAAATGAAAATTTGCCATTTGGTACAAGAGAGCATGGGAAAACATGGGTGTGTCCATAAGTACGCTTGATGCCATCGCCGCCGCGCGGCGGCGCATGGTCGCCCTGTGCGGGGAACTCGAAGCCCATAACCGCGCCTATTACGAGCAGGACGCGCCCACCGTTTCCGACGCCGAATACGACGCCCTGTTCCGCGAGCTTCAGGCGTTGGAAAACGAATACCCTGAACTGCAATCCCCCGATTCTCCCACCCGTCGCGTCGGCGGTCGCCCTCTGGATGCCTTCGCCCAGGTCACTCACGCGCTTCCCATGCTTTCCATCCAGACCGAAACGGATACCGAAGCCAGCGGCGCGGCGAGTTTCGACGCCCGCGTGCGTAAGGAGCTGGAACTCGCGGAAGATGCCGCGCCGGTGGCGTATCTGGCGGAACTGAAATTTGATGGTCTGGCGGTGAGCCTGCGTTACGAACAGGGGGTGCTGGTACAGGGCGCAACGCGGGGCGATGGCGTCACCGGCGAGGACGTCACCCGGAACCTCAAAACCGTGCATGACATTCCCTTGCGGCTGAAGGGCGAGCCAGCGCAGATTCCGCCACTTCTGGAGGTGCGCGGCGAAGCCTATATGCGCCGCGACGATCTGGCGCGTTACAACCAGAAGGCGCTGGCCTGTGGCGAAAAGCCGCTGGTCAATCCCCGTAATGGCGCGGCGGGCAGTATCCGCCAGCTTGATCCGGCAATAGCCAAAAGCCGCCCGCTGCGCTTTTTCGCCTATGGCGTCGGCGCGATCGAAGGGTGGACGCTGCCCGCCACGCAGGATGAATTATTGACGGCTCTGGCGGCGTTCGGCTTTCCCGTGTGCGAACATCGGGAAGTCGCGCAGGGCGCGGCGGCTCTGGCAGCGTTTCATGAACGCATAGGCGCGTTGCGTTCGCAATTGCCGTTCGACATCGATGGCGTGGTGTACAAGGTCAACAGCCTGGAACTCCAGCGTCGTCTGGGGTTTCGTTCCCGCGAACCGCGTTGGGCGGTGGCGCACAAATACCCGGCGGAAGAAGCGCAAACCAGGGTCGAGGCCATCGAAGTGCAGGTGGGACGCACCGGGGCGATTACCCCCGTCGCCCGCTTGCGGCCGGTCTTTGTCGGCGGCGTCACCGTCACCAACGCCACATTGCATAACGAGGATGAAGTGCGGCGCAAGGATGTGCGCGTCGGCGATACCGTCATCGTTCGCCGCGCCGGAGACGTGATTCCCGAAATCGTGCGCGTGGTGATGGAAGCAAGGCCGACGCAACCGCAGGCGGGGTCGTCTACTGGCGTCGACGGATCACCCTTCCTCCCCTACGAACTGCCCAAAACCTGTCCCGAATGTGGTTCAACGGTTGTGCGCGAGGAGGGCGGGACGATTGTGCGCTGCTCCGGCGGGCTGGTCTGTCCGGCGCAGGTCAAGGGGGCGATCATCCACTACGCCAGCCGTCGGGCGATGGATATTGAAGGTCTGGGCGACAAGCTGGTCGAGCAACTGGTCGCTAGCGGGCTGGTCAAAACCCCCGCCGATCTCTACGCCCTGACCCTGCCCACGCTGGCGGGGCTGGAACGCATGGGCGAGAAATCCGCCGAAAACCGGGTTGCCGCCATCGAAAAAAGCAAAGACAGCAGTCTGGCGCGCTTCATTTTCGCGCTCGGCATTCGCAACGTGGGCGAAAGCACCGCCAGGGATCTGGCGCGTTATTTCGGCAGATTCGACACCTTGCAACAAGCCGACGTGGAGACGCTCTTGAAAGTGCCCGATGTCGGGCCGGTTGTCGCCGAATCCATCCGTGATTTTTTTGCCGAAGCGCACAATCGGGAAGTCATCGACCGTCTGAGGGAAGCGGGCGTGCGCTGGCAAGAGGGTGAAGGACAGGTCGACGCGCCGCCGGGATTATTTTCCGGCAAAGTATTCGTGATTACCGGCACGCTCCCCACCCTGAAACGCGACGAAGCCAAAGCGCTGATTGAAGCGGCGGGCGGCAAGGCCAGCGGCTCCGTTTCCAGGAAAACCGACTACGTTCTTGCCGGCAGCGAAGCCGGCTCAAAACTTGAAAAGGCGCTGGAATTGGGGATCACGGTGATTGACGAGACGACGCTCAAAGACATGCTGGGCCAGAACAATGCATGACATCCGACGCGCCGGAAAACACACTGCGTCGGGCGGGCAATGAGCGGAAGAAAAGTGATGGAGACTGACCAGGCAACAACACAAGGAGTAAAACAGCATGACACAAATTCGTAAAGCCGTATTTCCCGTGGCGGGGTTGGGTACCCGCTTTTTGCCTGCGACCAAGGCCAGCCCCAAGGAAATGCTGACGGTGGTGGACAAGCCGCTGATTCAATATGCGGTTGAAGAAGCGGTGGCGGCGGGGATTACGGAATTGATCTTCGTTACGGGCCGCAGCAAGCGGGCGATTGAGGATCATTTTGACAAGGCGTTTGAACTGGAAACCGAGCTGGAGAAAAAGGGCAAGCTTGAATTACTGGACGTGGTGCGCAACATCCTGCCCCGTTCCGTGCATTGCGTCTACATCCGTCAGGCCGAAGCCCTGGGCCTGGGGCACGCGGTACTCTGCGCCCGGGACGTGGTGGGCAACGAGCCTTTCGCCGTGCTCCTCGCTGACGATTTGCTTGATGGGAATCCCGCCGTGTTGAAACAGATGACTGACGCTTACGATTACTATCGTTGTTCGCTGCTGGCGGTGCAGGAGGTTGCAAGGGAAGACACGCGAAGCTACGGCATCGTCGCCGCCCGACCCGTGGCTGAACGGGTCGAGCAGGTGAGCGCCATCGTCGAAAAGCCCCGCCCGGAGGAAGCGCCTTCCAACCTTGCCGTTGTGGGGCGCTATATTCTCGCGCCGCGCATTTTCCATCATCTGGAAACGGGCAGGCCGGGCGCGGGCGGTGAACTCCAGTTGACTGACGGCATCGCCGCGCTGATGGCGGAAGAACAGGTATTGGCCTATCGTTACGAGGGTACGCGTTATGATTGCGGTTCCAAACTGGGTTATCTGCAAGCCACCGTCGTCTTCGGTCAGCGTCACCCGGAAGTGGGCGCGGAGTTCAGCGCCTACCTGAAAACATCGAAACAGTCATAACATCATGGCAAATTCAATCACCATCCATCACAAGGAAGCACGACAATGAACAGTAAAAAATCCCTTATCGCCGCCATCATGTTGATGGCGGCTACCGGCGCGGCTCATGCCGAACCCCCTTCATCCCCACAGGCGACCCTGGCCAGGATATTGGCGTGCGAGTCCATTGCAGAAAGCAGCAAACCGGCGGTCGTGGAAAAACTCATCAAGGATATCGGCGCGCAAACGGATGAGCGGGCAGGAAAAATCGCATGGTATACACTGCCTGACCCGATTAAAGTCCTGGGGTATGAGGTCACAGGGATCGTTGCCTCTTATGGCGACAAGCCCTGGTATATCGCCGTGATCAAGAACGTTGAATTACAAAGCGTCGTTCAAGCCCTGAAACTTGAAAGCGATAAAGATGGAGAAGAATGGGTGCGTGTGGAGGGGAAGCGCAAAATCATCGTGAAGGGTGACGATGAGGAGCTTGGGTTGGGCTGCTACCTTTAAATGTAATCCTCACATGACGAAGGGGTTTTTATGTCGGTCATGAAATTATTTGTTGTCCTTCTTGCGGTGTCCGCAATGGTTTTGCCGATTCATACTGTCCGGGCGGATACCTCTGATCCGTCCGGGGCGTCTGACTGCGGCGATGGGCCTGTAGAAACGGATTCACCGGATGGAATTCAGGATGCGTGGCGCGCGTGGACGTCTTGCCAACGCAAGTATCGTTCGCCAAGAATTGACAGGGTTCAAAATGAATTTGAAGTGCAAAGGGAATGCGGCGAAGATTTCTTTTCCATGGCGGATATGGAAGATTGTCTGGTTGGAAAATCCAGGGCAAGTGAAGTGACGTTGCAACAGGCGGAAAAAGCATTGCGTGCGGCGATGGATAAATGGGACGAACAGGATGAATTTGTCCGTCTCGCCCGAAGAAGACTCACGGCATCCGGCAAGGCGTTCGTCAGGTATCGTGCGGCGATGTGCTCATTCGCCCATTCGATGGGCGGCGGCGGGCTTCACCTGAGTATGCGGGAAAACGCCTGTATCACGGAGCAAAACAATCGTCGCGCCGAGCAGCTTCTCAATCTCTCCACGTCGATACCGCTCCGCGAGGCGCGTGAAAATCAGGGCTTGCCCCCCCAAAATCCCGATCATCCATGATGATCCTGAGTGCGGGTGAATGACATGAAGAAAATTCAGTACAAAAACTCGCGCTGTAAAATTGCGACTTCCGGGCGTTGGAAATCGTGATGAGAAGGTAAATGGGCGCTTCTCATACAGGGGAAAATAAGTGAAACTGTCCGTGTGCGCGCAACTTGACGAAATGACATGACGATGAACCATGAAGAAGCCCAGACCCTTCTGGACAATGCCGAGCTGATTCATTCCGCCGAAACGGTGCAGGCTGCCGTGGCGAATGTGGCGGCGCGGATCAAGGCGGAACTGGCGGGGAAAAAACCGGTCGTGCTTTGCGTGATGAGCGGCGCGGTGCCTTTTATGGGGCATCTGATGATCCATCTGGATTTTCCGCTGGACTTCGATTACCTGCACGCCAGCCGCTACGGTGATCACACCAGCGGGCACAACAAACTGAGCTGGCGCAGCGGCCCCTGGATTGATCTCAAGGGGCGCACCGTGCTGGTGGTCGACGATATTCTGGATGAAGGCGTTACCCTGTCCGCCATCTGCGAGCGTATCCGGCAAATGGGTGCGGCGCGCGTGTTGACGGCGGTGTTTGCCGAAAAGGAAATCGGACGCCCCAAACCCGTCAAAGCCGATTTCGTCGGGCTTACCGTGCCCAACCGCTTTGTCTTCGGCTTCGGCATGGACATCTGCGGCGCATGGCGCAATCTGCCCGCGATTTATGCGTGTCAGGCGTCGGAGTCGGAGGTCAGGGATCAGAAAAAGTGACGGATACCACCGCGTTATCATGACAAAAGCCGAATTCGCCGGGATTCACGCCTGCCATGCCTGAACTCCCTGAAGTTGAAGTCAGCCGTCTGGGGCTGCTCCCGCATCTGGTGAATGAACCCGTGCTGGATTGCGTAGTGCGGCGCGCTGATTTGCGCCTGCCCATGCCGCAGGATTTGGCGGCGCGACTGGTCGGGCATCGTCTGAGCGCCATTGTCCGGCGCGGCAAATATCTGCTTTTTCACTGGCCGGGTGCAAACGGCTGGCTGATGCTGCATCTGGGCATGTCCGGCAGTCTGCGTCTGGTGCCGCCGGGAACGCCTGCCGGAAAACACGACCATGTTGACCTGTGCTTTCCCGCTACCGTTCTGCGTCTGAAAGACCCGCGCCGTTTCGGGCTGGCGCTGTGGATAGAAGGCGAACATCCGGAACAACATCCGCTGTTGCAATCTCTGGGCGTGGAACCTTTGTCGGCGACTTTTACGGCGGATGAGCTGGCGGCATTGCTCGCACGGCGCAAAACGCCGATCAAGCCACTGTTGATGAACGCCCGGTTGATTGTCGGCGTAGGCAACATTTATGCGGCGGAAAGCCTGTTTCGCGCCCACATTTCCCCCTTGCGCCTTGCCGCCGACCTGCGAATTGAAGAAATCAGAAAACTCGCGGCGGCCATTCAGGAAACCTTGCAAGAAGCGATTGCGGCAGGCGGCAGCAGCGTGCGTGATTACGTGCACAGCGATGGCGGCGCGGGCAGTTTTCAACTGCGTTGCGCCGTGTACGACCGCGCCGGGCTGCCTTGTTTGCAGTGTGGTGCGCCCATTCGCCAGGTGCGACAAGCCGGCCGTTCCAGCTTTTATTGTCCGCACTGCCAGACATAAACGCAGCATGTCGAACGCATTTTACAGGCAAGCACCGATAAACCAGCGAGGGTGACTTTACGAACGAAAAAATCAGTATTCTTTTTCTTAGAAGCTGTTTTAAAAATTAGAAAGTCGTTTGAGAAGCAGATGGATCATGGCTTCGGCGTGTTTCGGGTTGATTTCGTCGTCACGATTGAGGCGACGGGAAAGCGCCCGCCAGGCAAACATCGCCGCCGCCCAGTCGATCAATTTGCCGACATAGCCGCCATCGGCAAAGATTTTCTGAAGGCCGGGGATCAGGCCGGACAGGATGGCGCCCCCGCCGACGATTGACCGGCATCGGCTTGACCAGATACGGCGCCAGACGCTTCCATTGTTCTTCCGTCAAATCGCCTGGGTACAGGCTGCTCTCCAGATTATTCGTAACGCTCTGACAACGCATTTCTCGTGCCTATTTTTAAAACAGCTTCT
>JAISRR010000006.1 GCA_031273565.1 Zoogloeaceae bacterium
CATGGACGACGGCGAACTCGACGCGCTGCTGCGCGACCACTATCGCGGCGAAGCGCAAACGCTCACCACCGGCGCGGAAGAAAACCTCCTGAAACTCGCCGAATTGCTGGGCAGCCTCAGCAAGGAAGAAAAAGCCCGCTGGCAGGACATCCGCGACGAATACGTCCGCCGCAAAAAACTGGGCGGCGACGACGCCGACGGCAGCCACAAAATCGCCAATACCTTGTTGGACATTTCAAGGGCCGTGGACGAATTGCGCACCCGCTCCACGACCCCGGAAATCCTGCAACAAGGTCTGGCGACCCTCGCCGGGATCGTGGGCAAGATCAAGCCGAAAATTGACATTCAACCGCACATCGACGTACAGCCTTCCGATATCAACATACAACCCCAAATCGCCATCGCCGCGCCCGACACGCAGCAATTCAGCGACAGCCTGAATGAAATGAAAATCCTCTACAACGAAGCTCTGTTGCCGCTCGCGCGCGCCAACTATCTCAAGATGCGCATGGATCACAGCATCTGGCAGGATTTGAAACAGATGAACAGCGTGCTGGCGAAACTGGAAACGCTGTTCCCGGAAGAGAAGGTTGTGCCGAAGGCGAAATCCACACGAGGAAAACCGGCTGGGTGATGTTCGGAGGACAGAGGACAGAGGACAGTCGGTTTGCGGCGCTTCGCGCCACCTCCTTTCAAGGTAGGGCGTCATCGAATAACGCGCCGCAGGGTTGGACGGCGCGCTCTTCGATGTCGCCCTACCTGAACTGTCCTCAGTCCTCTGATCAACAGGCATGAATGGTTTTCAAACGGGATACAGCCGCAGCACGAAGCAGGCAAAAGCCGCTACACCGCGTAGCGCACATGCTAAACTGTAAACATTACAGGAGATCATCATGGAACTTGAACTTTACAGTGCCCTGCAAGAAGCAGGCGTTTCCGAAGCAAGGGCCAGAGCAGTCGTTGAATCTGTTAACAAAGCAATCGACAGCAGATACAGCTTACACGCACAACAATTGGCAACAAGAGGCGACCTTGCCGAAATGGAAACACGAATTATAAAATGGAATATCGGTGCTATCATGGCATCCGTTGGCATATTTGCCACAGTCATGAAAATGCTTGGATAATTTACCAAAAACAATCTAACGCATCAATAAACCGGGAAAATCTCCCGGTTTTTTTATATCCTCCGCACATGCAGCACCATCATGAGTTCCGTTTTGTTCGTTTCCGAACGAGAACCGCGCAAAAACGAAGGCAGGTTATCAAGAGCGCCCGGAATAATAATGGCATCATCAAACACCGATAAAAATGTTTTCAACTCGCGTTTTAACATTGTTGGCGAATGATTCACGCCGGCTTCTGGTTATTGATACCTTAACGCCTCAATCGGGTCCAGACGGGCGGCTTTGCGGGCGGGATAGAAGCCGAAAAAAATCCCGGTCGCGGCGGCGACGCTGAAGGCGACGATAACGGTGCTGCCGGAGATGACCACCGGCGTATCGGTGAGGATATTGGCGAGTATCGCGCCGCCCACGCCGAGGACGAGGCCGATCAGGCAGCCGACCACGGAAATGATGATGGCTTCGAGCAGGAATTGCGTGAGCACATCGCGTTCGCGCGCGCCGATGGCCATGCGGATGCCGATTTCGCGGGTGCGTTCCGTCACCGAAACCAGCATGATGTTCATGATGCCGATGCCGCCTACGAGTAGCGACACCGAGGCGATTGCGCCCAGAAGCAGGGACATGACGCGGGTGGTTTCGGCGGCGGAATCGGCGATGGCGGTGAGATTGCGTACGGAAAAATCGCTTTCCTGCGCCTCGCGCAGGCGGTGGCGCTGGCGCAGCAGGTCGTTCAGGGCGATTTCCACCTGCGGCATGACTTCCGGGCGTTCGGCCTTGACCATGATGGAGCGCACCGAGCCTTGAAAGGGCGTGCCGAAGAGTTTGCGCTGCGCTGTGGTCAGCGGCACGATCAAGACATCATCCTGATCGCGTCCGTCCAGGCTTTGTCCTTTTCTGGTGAGTACGCCGAGAATCTGGTAGGGCGCTTGTCCGATACGCAGGGTTTTGCCCACGGGGTCTTCGTCGGCGAACAGGTTTTCGGCGGCGGTCTGGCCAATCAGGGCGACGCGGGTCGCCGAGCGCAGGTCGGAGTCGGTGAAAGGGTCGCCGGAAGCGAGCGGCCAGGAACGCACTTCCAGATAGTCGGGCGTTGCGCCGATGATAAACGTGTTCCAGTTCAGCGCGCCATGCACGAGCTGCGCCGACCCCTGATGCGAGGGCGAAGCGGCGGCCACGCCGGGGAGTTCGCGCATGGCCTCGGCGTCGGAGGCGGTGAGCGTCGGCGCGTTGCCGGAACCGCTGCGTACGCCGCCGGTATTGGCGCCGCCGGAGAGTACGATAAAGAGATTGCTGCCCATTGAATCAATGCTTTCGGCGACGGCGTATTGCGCGCCCTGACCAATCGCCATCATCAGCACCACCGCGCCGACGCCGATGACCATGCCCAGCATGGTGAGCAGACTACGCATCCGGTTCGCGCCCATGGCGCTCCAGGCTTCGTGAAACATGCCGATCAGCATACGGCCTCCGGCGGCGCGGCGTGGGTCGGCGCGTCGTGCACGATGCGTCCATCCAGAAAACGCACCTGACGTTCCGCGTAGAGGGCAATGTCCGGTTCGTGCGTGACCAGTACGATGGTGATGCCTTCCCGGTTCAGGGCGGAAAAGAGTTGCATGATTTCTTCGCTGGTGTGGCTGTCCAGATTGCCCGTGGGTTCGTCCGCCAGAATCAGGCGCGGCGTGTTGATGAGCGCGCGGGCGATGGCGACGCGCTGTTGCTGCCCGCCGGAAATGCGGTTGGGCAGGGAAGTCGCGTAGGGTTCCAGCCCGACCTTGGCGAGCAACGCTCTGGCGCGTCGCCGACGTTCTTCTTTTGGCGTGCCGCAATAAACAAGAGGCAGGCTCACATTGTCTTCCAGACTCATGCGCGGCAGCAGGTTGAAGCCCTGAAAAACGAATCCCAGGGCTTGCCCGCGCAGGCGGGCGGTGGCGTCCTTGTCCATGTTCGCCACGTCCTGTCCTTCCAGCACGTAAGCGCCGGAAGTGGGGCGGTCGAGGCAACCCAGAATGTTCATGAAGGTGGATTTGCCGGAACCGGACGGTCCCATGATGGCGACGAATTCCCCGGCGTGGATGGCGAGATTGACATCCTTCAGCACAGGGAAAGGGCCGACAGGCGTCTGGTAATCCTTGTAGAGCGCAAGGATTTCGATGATCGGGGCGGGGATGGGAAGGGCGGCATTCAAAGCCCCCCGCTCCGATGGGGGGGGCGGCGAAGCTGTCGGGTGGAGGGGGACGAGGCGTGAATCGGCCACGAGCGTCATCAAAACGCCCTCATCCGCAAAGACCCGCCATCGGGCACGCTCGCGCCTGCTTCGGCGACGCCGATAATGACCCTGTCGCCCGCCTTCAGTTCGCCGCCAGTGATTTCGGTGTTGCGGCTGTCGGTGATGCCCAGATCGACACTGACCGCAACCGGTTTGCCCCCGCGCAACACATGCACGCTGCCCTTGCTCATGCTTTCGCTGGACGCGCCGCCTTGCTGGGATTGAGCATTCCTGCCCGGTCGCGGGCCGCCCATGCCATTCATGCCGCCCAGCACGCCGCCCGGCGCGCTTCTTTTTTGTGCGGGCGCGCTGTCTTCCGTCGGTGGACGAAAGCGCAGGGCTGCGTTTGGCAGGAGCAGGGCGTCGTCGCGCTGGGCGACCGTGATATTGACATAGGCCGTCATGCCGGGGAGCAGGATTTGCTCCGGGTTGTCCACCGCCACGACCACGTTATAAGTGACCACATTGGAGGTGGTGGTGGGATTCAGCCGCACCTGCCGCACCTCGCCTTTGAAACTCCGGTCGGGGAAGGCGTCGACGGTAAACTGCACCGGCTGGCCGACCCTGATGTTGCCGACATCGGCCTCGGCGAAGGCGGAATCAATCTGCATTTGGGCGAGATCCTGAGCGATCTTGAACAGGGTTGGCGTCTGAAAACTGGCGGCGACCGTTTGTCCCACATCGACCTGACGATCCACCACCACGCCGGAAACCGGCGAACGAATGATGGTGTAACCCAGATTCGCCTCGTCCTTGTCCGCCTGCGCCTGCACCTGTCGCACCTGTGCCTGGGCGCTTTTCAGGGCTTGCACCGACTGGTCGACTTCCTGTTTGGAGACATATTCCTGCGCGAACAGGGTGCGCATCCGGTCGGCGTTGGCTTCCGCCAGATCGAGCGAAGCCCTGGCGCTCATCAGGTTGGCCTTGCTCTGCCGCGCCTGGGCGGCGAGCATGGCGTCATCCAGTTCGGCCAGCACCTGACCCTGTTGCACCTGGTCGTTGAAATCCACGTAGAGCGCCTTGACGCTGCCCGAAACCTGGGTGCCGACATTGACCAGCGTCACCGGGTTCAGGGTGCCGTTGGCGGAAACGGTCTGGCGAATGCCGCCGGTTGTCAATTCGGCAAATTTATAGCGTTCTTCCGGCGAGCGCGCGTCGCGGGCGTACCAGGCGAAAGCGCCGCCTGCCAGCACAGAAAGGGCGAGTAACAGGGCCAGTGGTTTGGAGGGGATTTTTTTCATGGCGCGTTCCGGGAGGGCGGGGTGGCAGTATTTGCGGGCGTAAGCGGGTTGGGGAGAGCGGTAAAGGCGAAATCCTCGTCGAGCAGGTTTTTGTCCAGCACGCCCAACGCGCGCGCCAGCGCGGCGCGGGCGATATGCCAGTCGTAGGCGGCCTGAATCTGCTGCATGCGCGCGTCGGCGAGGGCGCTCTGGGCGTTCAGGACATCCAGAATATTGCCCACGCCAGCCTGATAACGACCCAGCGTGACGCGGGCGGAAGCTTCCGCGCTCGCCAACAGATCCGCCGCGCTGGAGAGACTCTGGCTGGCGGTGCGCAAATCCTGCCACGTCCGCCATACCTCAAGACTCACCTGCAAGGCGAGTTTTTCGCGGGCGGCGTCGCTTTCTTCCAGTCGCGCCTGGGCGGCGCGTATCTGGTAGCTGTTGGCGAAGCCGCTAAAGAGGGGGATGCTGAGGGTGAGATTCAGGCTGCCGCTCCGGTTGCTGCTGCGCTCGTCGCCCAGATGCGTCGCTGTGTAGCTCGGCCCGGCGGAGAGGTTCAGGCGCGGCAGGCCATCCGAGCGCGCCGAATCAATGGCCGCTTCCGCCGCCTTGTAACGCGCCAGGGCGGCGGCGAGGTCGGGACGACGGAGTCTGGCGGCGGCGATGGCCTGTTCCAGATTCGCCTCGAACTGCGGCGGCACGCCGCTGCCGCTCGAAACCAGCGGCGAAGCAAGCGGCGCCAGCGTGACGGGGCGTTGCGCGTCCAGCCCGATCACGTTGGCGAGCGTTCCCTGCGCGTTTTTGAAACTGCCCTGAATGCGGATGCGATTCAGCGTGGATTGCGAATAGGCGGTCTGCGCCTGCAAGCGGTCGGCTGGCGTGGCGACCCCCGCCTGATGGCGCGCTTCCGCCGCCTTGAAACTCTGCTGCGCGGCGGTTTCCGCCGCTTGCGCGGCTTCTGTGGCGGCGGCGGTGGCGTGCACCTGATAAAACGCCTGCAAAGCTTCCAGAAACACCGTCTGACGGGTGACATCCTGATTGGAAATGGCGGCGTTGAGTAACTGGCGGCTGTTTTCCAGACGCGCGGCGCGACCGCCGAAATCGAACAACAAATAGGACAGCGAGAGATTGCCCGTCCGTTGCCGCGACCATTCGCGCCCGTCATCGCTCCGGTTGTAGCGGCGGCTGACGCCCAGACTGGCGTCGATATTCGGCAGATACGCGGCCTCGGCGACGCCGACGAGATTGGCCTCCACCTTGGCGCTGGCCCAGGCGGCGCGGGTTTGCGGATTGTGGCAAAGCGCCAGATCAATTACATCGGCCAGTTCCAGCGGCGCGTCGCCCAGAATGACCGGCGCGCCCGGCTGCGGACAGGGGGCGGCAACGCCTGTTTCTACGCCAAAAGGATCAGGAGCGGCATGCAACGGGGCTGCCCATGCACAGCACAACAGGAGCGGAATGAAGCGCTGACGGATTAACACGAATGTCATGATGAATAATGAGAGGCGGGTAGTATAGCGATTTCAGGAACGGAAGATAGATGACAAATGTTAGAGAAAGTTACCGTTACAAGGCAGGGGCGGCTTTTTCTGTTCTCTTTCCAATGTTCCATGATTTAATGCCGTGTCGGTTCTTCGTCGTCCGCGCCATGCACATGGCCGCGGGCGATTTCTTCATTGCTGGCCGGGCGCACGGCGGTAACGGTGCAGGTGAAAATCAACGCCGCGCCCGCCAGAGGGTGATTGCCATCCAGCACCACTTTGCCGTCGGCGATGTCGGTGACGCGGTAAATGATGAAATCATCTTCGTCGTCGGTGTTTTCCGGCCCGCCTTCAAACTGCATGCCGACTTCGAGTTCTTTGGGAAACTGTTCGCGTGGTTCGATCTGCACCAGGCCCGCATCGTATTCGCCGAATGCCTCGTCGGGCTGCAACCTGACGACAACGGTTTCCCCCACGCGTTTTTCGTGCAGGGCTTCCTCGATTCTGGAAAAAATATCGTCGTAGCCGCCGTGCAGATACACCAGCGCCTCGCGTCCCTCATCCAGCACCTCGCCTTCGGGGTTGGTGACGTTGTATTCCAGGGTGACCACAGTATCTTTATTGACTTGAGTGTTCATGGTTATTCCTTGCCAAAGGCGAAAGCGGTAACATTACGAAAGCGGGGATTCTAGCAGGATGCCCGGACAGGAGGCGAACCGCCGTTGCGGGAAATCGCAAAAGGGTTGCGATAATGCGGGCACACTATGCCGCTGGCCTGCTGAATTGACCGCTGGTCGCCATAAATCGACCGGTTATCGGATGAAGATTACTTTTTATGGGACAATTGCCCACAATCCAAAGCGATAGAGGAGTTTAATAATGAGATATTCCCGTGGCTTTACCCTGATCGAATTGATGGTCGCGGTCGCGCTGGTGGCGATTCTGCTGTCTTTGGCCGTGCCCAGTTTTAGAGACACGATCCTGAAAAACCGGGTCAGCGCCGCAACTTCCGATCTGGTTGCCGCGCTGGATATGGCGCGCAGCGAGGCGATCAAGCGTGGAGTGGAGGTGTATCTGGTTGCCCCCAGTCCTGGCTTAGGAGGTAATAAGGGGTGGAGAATCCAGATGAAGAAGCCGTCGCCGCCCCTGCCAGCGGACCCGCCAGCAGATGCGGGTGTGTTGCGTGTGCGCGAAGCGCTCGATCAAGTGACCGTGACCCCGACGGGCGACACCATAATTACCTACGGCGCCCAAGGCACGGTGACGGCGACAGTTGGCAGTGCGACGGTGGCGTATCCTGTTACGATAACCATGCAGTCTGCCAACTGCCCGGCGGGATTGGCGAACGGAAGGCGGAAAATTGAGATCAACAAGGTGGGGCGGCTTACGACCACCGTCGAGAATTGTTCATAATAGGACGCAGGGGCGCACGATGAAAGCGAACGCAAAATTTTCCGGCGCGCATCGACATCAGGGCGGTTCCTCCCTGCTGGAAGTGTTGATTGCCGTGCTCATTTTTTCCATCGGCCTTATGGGGCTGGCCGGTTTGCAGGTGGTTGCCATGAAAGCCAACCAGAGCGCCATGGCGCGTTCCCTGGCTTCCGAAGCGGCCTATGACCTGCTTGACCAATTGCGCGCCAACAGCCGGTCGGTGTTGAACGGCACTTTCCCCCTGGCGGCATGGAATACCAGCGTGGCGGCGCTCATGCCGGGCGGTAAAGGGTATGTCTGTCGTCAAACGTCGGTGACTGTGCCGACGCCACCGACGCCATCATGCACCACCTCGGTAACCAGCACCAGCACCACGGCAACGGCAGGCAGCGGTAGATTTTTCGTCATCAGGGTGCAGTGGACGCAGGCGGGTAGTGGCACGCTTAATACCCCGAATGCCGCGCTGACGCAGGAACAGCAGGAAGTTACCGTAGTGGGGGAAATATGAACAGGATGAACACATACAGGCAAAAGGGCTTCTCCGGGGGGTTTTCCATTGTTGAAGTCATGGTGTCTCTGGTGATCGGGATGCTGATTCTGGCCGCCATTCTGACGGTTTTTATCGGCAACCGGAGCAGCTTTCGCTTCAACGATCAATCGGCGCGCCTCCAGGAAAACGGGCGTTTTGTCATGGGCCTTCTGGAAAACGACCTGCGTCAGGCCGCATATGCCGGTTGCGTCAGGACGGGGGTGGATCACGATGATTACGATGATGTGGCCAAGGGATTCACTGAAGTCCAAGAGGCGATTACTACTATGACTGGTTGGGGGGAGTTTACGAAGGAGACGCTGGTGCAGGGGGTCAACTGGAAAGTTGACTCCGGTAAGGAATCGCTTCAGATTTTTGGCGTGCCGACAGACGGTTTTGTTCTGTGGAGCGATTGCGACGGCGACACAGCGATTAACCCAGCAGGGACTACGCCTCCGTCGCCGCCTCCACCGATATCCGTATCTTCCGGCTGGAAGGCTTATACATTAAATGCGGGAACGCTTTCCATGAGTGTTAACGGTACGGGTAATGATGAGCTGATCCGGGATGTCGCCAAATTCCAGGTGTGCGTAGGGCTGGATGATGGCACGACAACTGCCACCATCCCGGGCAGCGGCATCGAGATGGATGAGGTGATTGATCGGTGGATTCGGGCGACGGGGTCTGCGCCTACCGCTGACCAGTGGCAGGCCGCCACCGCCATCAAGGTGGATTTGGTGCTGGCTTCTGCGGAAGACCACGTTCTGGAAGCTGGCGGCACTCCTCCGACCTTCACGCTTTGCGATAACACGACTTTCACGCCTGCGGATGTGGATGCGAATGGGGACAGATTGTACAAGCTGTACAAGCATTTTCGCTCCACCATTACCCTGCGTAACAAGGTGCCGAATAGCTGGGGCCGGGGTGGGCGGTGCTCGAGTACTCCAACCGTCCAATGCCCCTCGTAACAAGGCGCCGACGCCCCCATGACATGGGGCAGGGCATACAGAACTCACAGACAGGTGAAAAAATGATACAGACCATCTCATCCATCAAGAACAGGCAAAAAGGCGTCGTGCTGGTCATCGGCCTGATTCTGCTCATGGTGGTTACCCTGATTGCGCTGGCGGGGATGCGGGGCGTTACCTTGCAGGAGCGCATGGCGGGCAACAGTTATGAACGCAATATCGCCTTTCAGTCGGCGGAAATGGTCTTGCGTTTCGTGGAAGATAAGTTGATGGCGAATGCAGGAGCGGGGGATCCCACATGGGAGAGCGGAAAAATCACGACCACCGAGATGAGTGAAGCCACCCTCAAGTCGTCGGGTGCGTGGTCGAATTTCTCTACCGAGAATTCAGTTAAGCCCACAGGCGCGGCGAAGCCCCCGGAATACAATATCTTCGACATGAGCAACGGTTGTTACAAGGTGAATGGCAGGGGATACGGGCGCAGCGCAGATACCATTGTCGTGCTCCAGTCGGTGGTTTGCCGGGAATGAACGCCCCCCATCCATTCAGGAATTTGCAAATAATGTTGAAAAGCGCGCCAGGTCATGATGTGAGGGTCGAACACGCAACAGACGGTCCGGCTCCCGAAAAAGGTAAGGAGAAGATAATGCGAAACAGGCAACGTGGTTTTACTCTGGTCGAACTGATGATCGTCGTGGCGATTGTCGCCATATTGGGGGCGATCGCTTTCCCTTCATACATGCAGCATGTGCGAAAAACCCGTCGCGCCGAATGCGAGGGAGTTTTGACGACGATTTCCGCTGCGCTGGAGCGCGCGTATTCCGTCAACAATGGCAAATATCCTGATGCTGCGACCGGCAACAAGCCGCCCAACAACGCGCCCGGAGCCTGTCCTCTGGATGGTGGCACCACGTTTTATAACATTACCTACGCCACAGCCTCAGCGTCCCAAGAGTTTACCCTGACGGCTACGCCACAGAATGATCAAGTCAAGGATGTATGCGGTACCCTGACGCTCAAGCATACGGGTGAAAAATCGCCGACGCCGACGACGTGCTGGAAATAATTTTTCAGTGCTGAATTGAGTCTTGTCCGGGGCGACTTACCTTTGGGGGTCGCCCCGGCTTGTTATCGGTACCGGCTCAGTTGCACCACTCTTTGACGGATTGACGGGCGCGTACGATTTCCTGTTGTCGCTGCTGGTCGTTGATGTAGTCATGTCCGCCTTGTTCATTGGGCGTGAGGACGCGTGCACCGGATTCCAGCGTGTGCAGGGTGCGTTGGGCGCGTGCGCAGTTTTCCGCGTTTGTGGCTTTTTCGGCTTTTTCCTGTTCCGCTTTCGCGGCGGCTTCCCGCCGTTCCTGCTGGCGTTTTTTGAATTCCAGTTCCTGATCGGCTACGCTTGGCGGCGGCTCGGCCTTGTTTTTCTCTGCGCCGGAGGCGCCGGGAAAGATGGAGGTGGCGGAAGGGAGGGTTTCTACTTTACCCGCGCCGGGCTGCGGCGTGTCGGAAATGACTGTGCGGCCCTGGGCGTCTTTCCATTTGTAAATTTCGGCCTGTCCGAGACCGGGGATCAGCGCGACGGAAAGCAGGGTGGCAAGCAGGAGACGGGTACGCATGGCAAAGCCTTTCTGATAAAGAGGTTGGACGGAACGCCCTTCGGAGGGAAGGACAGATTGCTGTATAATACTTTTTTGTGACCTCGGATTAAAGCAAATGCGACTGCTGCAAAAGGCGCTTACTTTCGACGACATTCTGCTCGTCCCCGCCCACTCCCGGATTTTACCCCGGGATGTCAGTCTGGCGACTCGACTTACCCGTAATATTACACTCAATATGCCTCTGGTTTCCGCCGCGATGGATACGGTGACAGAAGCGCGTCTGGCGGTCGCCCTGGCGCAGGAGGGCGGCATCGGCATTGTTCACAAAAACATGTCCGCGCGCGCCCAGGCGGGCGAGGTGGCGAAGGTCAAGCGTTACGAATCCGGCGTTCTGAAAGACCCGATTACCGTCAGGCCGGAGATGCGCGTGGGCGAAGTGCTGGCCCTCTCGCGCCAGCATCGGATTTCCGGTTTTCCGGTGGTGGATGCCGCTGGCCGTGTGGTCGGCATTGTCACCAACCGCGATTTGCGTTTTGAAACCCATCTCGAGCAGCCGGTAGAGGCGATCATGACGCCGCGCGAACGGCTGGTGACGGTGCCGGAAGGCGCCAGCGTTGAAGACGCCAAGGCGCTGCTGCGCGAGCATCGTCTGGAGCGGGTGCTGGTGATCGACGCGGATTTTCGCCTGCGCGGACTGATTACGGTCAAGGACATCATCAAGGCGACCGAACACCCCGACGCCAGCAAGGATGAAGCGGGTCGCCTGCGCGCAGGCGCGGCGGTCGGCGTCGGCGCAGGCACCGAAGAGCGGGTGAGCCTGCTGGCGGAGGCGGGGGTGGACGTGATTGTGGTGGATACCGCGCACGGTCATGCCCAGGGCGTGCTCGACCGCGTGCAGTGGGTAAAGCGCAATTTCCCGCAGGTGGAAGTGATCGGCGGCAATATCGCCACGGCGGAAGCCGCGCTGGCGCTGGTCGACGCGGGCGCGGACGCGGTGAAAGTCGGCATCGGCCCCGGCTCCATTTGCACCACCCGCATCGTGGCGGGCGTGGGCGTACCCCAGGTTACCGCCATCCAGAATGTCGCCGCCGCCTTGCAGGGCACGGGCGTGCCGATGATCGCCGATGGCGGTATCCGCTATTCCGGCGATATTGCCAAGGCGATTGCCGCCGGAGCCGACACGGTGATGCTGGGCGGTCTTTTTGCGGGCACCGAGGAAGCGCCGGGCGAAGTGGAGCTGTATCAGGGGCGCTCCTACAAGTCGTATCGCGGCATGGGATCGCTGGGCGCGATGCAGGCGGGGTCTTCCGACCGTTATTTTCAGGAGGGCACGGCCAATGTGGATAAATTCGTGCCGGAAGGCATCGAGGGCCGGGTGCCGTACAAGGGTTCCGTGCTGGCGGTTATCCACCAGTTGATGGGGGGCTTGCGTTCTTCCATGGGCTATCTGGGCTGCGCCTCCATCCCGGCTGTGCATGAAAAATCCGCCTGCGTGGAAATCACCGCCGCAGGGGTACGCGAATCACATGTGCACGACGTGCAGATCACCAAGGAAGCGCCGAATTATCGGGTGGAGTGATCCGGGGGACGGAGGACAGTCGGGCTTCCGGCGCTACGCGCCACTTCCTTTTAAGGTAGGGCGCGTTCTCCGAACGCGCCGCAGGGTTGAACGGCGCGCTCGGAGAGCACGCCCTACCTTTCTCTCCCCTTGTGGGAGAAGGGAAATCTCTGGGAGCGCAGGCGTCCCCGCCCGCTTCAATCCGAATCCGGCGCGAAGCGCCGGTTGTAAACCCCATGAAGGCGAAGCCGCGCCTGAATGAACGGTTTTCTGTCTTCTGTCCTCCGGATCAAATGACCTTCGAGTAGCGGGTGCGTTGTCGGTCGGCGCGCAGGTAGCGGTCGAAGACCATGGAGATGGCGCGCACCAGCATGCGACCGGGGGGCAGCACGCTGATCCATTCGTCGTCAAGCTTGACGAGGCCGGATTTTTGCAATTCCTCCAGGTCTTCCAGTTCGGCGGCGAAATAACTTTTGAAATGGATCAGGTGGGCGCTTTCGATGGATTCGATGGAAAGCTCGAAGTGGCACATCAATGCCTGAATAATGGAACGCCGCAAAATGTCGTCGGCGTTGAGTTCGACGCCGCGAAACACGGGTAACGTCTGGGCGTCGAGGCGATCATAATATTCATCCAGCGTTTTTACGTTTTGCGAATAGGTGGGGCCGACCTTGCTGATGGATGAAATGCCGAAGGACAGCATGTCGCAATCGGCATGGGTGGAATAGCCCTGAAAATTGCGGTGCAGCCGCCCCTGACTCTGGGCGATGGCGAGTTCGTCATCGGGCTTGGCGAAGTGATCCATGCCGATGTAAACATAACGGGCGTCGGTGAGTTTTTGGATCGCCAGGGCAAGGATTTGCAAACGGGCGTCGGCGCTGGGCATGTCCGTTTCGAGGATGCGGCGTTGCGGCTTGAACAGGCTGGGCAGATGCGCGTAGTTGTAGATGGAGAGCCGGTCAGGATCCATTTCCAGCACGCGATCAAGGCTGCGCTCGAAACCTGTCACCGATTGCCGGGGCAGGCCGTAAATCAGGTCGATGGAGATGGATTTAAAACCGTTCCGGCGGGCGGCGCGGATGACATCGGTCGTTTCCGCCTCGCTCTGGATGCGGTTGATGGCGCGCTGCACATTTTCGTCGAAATCCTGCACGCCAACGCTCATGCGGTTGAAACCCAGTTCGCCCAGCAACGCCACGGTCGCGTCGTCGACCTTGCGCGGATCGACCTCAATGGAAAATTCACCGCCTTCGACCAGATGAAAATGCCGCCGGGTGACTTCCATCAACTGACGCATTTCGTCGTGCGAGAGGAAGGTGGGGGTGCCGCCGCCCCAATGTAACTGGATGGCTTCATGCTCGCCGTCCAGATAACCGCTTTGCAGGGCGACCTCGCGCGCCAGGTATTTCAGGTATTTGGCGCTGCGCCCGTGATCCTTGGTAATAATCTTATTACAGGCGCAGTAGTAGCAAATGGTGCTGCAAAAGGGGATGTGGAAGTATAATGAGAGCGGTCGACTGATTCCGCCGATGTTGCGCTTGTCCAGCCACAGCCGCGCTGCCTCGGCGTTGAACGCTTCGACGAAACGGTCAGCGGTTGGATACGACGTGTAGCGCGGGCCGTTCACGTCGAAACGGCGGATGATATCGGGATCGAAAACCAGATTGTCGGTAGAGAAATTCATTGATACCAAAAGCTTTCAGGTTGCAGGATTATGTTGGTAAGTCACGGACTGCCATTTGACCTGAGTCAACCATTGCAGCAACGATAGAGACAAGGAATCTGCATGCCCCCAAAAATGGCAGTCAAGGAAGCACCTGCAAGGGATGCCCCGTTTTCAGTCGCCCCGTTCGCGGTCATCAAGGCCGCCTGTTCCAACTGTAATTTGCGCGAGCTTTGTCTGCCGTTTGGACTTTCCAATGACGAGATGACGCATCTGGACGCGCTCATCAGCGTCAGAAAGCGCATCAAGCGGGGCGACAGCCTGTACCGCGTCGGCGAGCCTTTTGAATACATCTACGCCATTCGCTCCGGATTTTTCAAAACGGACGTGTTGCTCGAAGACGGGCGCGATCAGGTCACGGGCTTTCAGATGGCGGGCGAGCTTCTGGGTCTGGACGGCATCTGCACGGAACGCCATACCTGCAACGCCGTTGCGCTGGAAGACAGCGAGGTCTGCCATATCCCCTTCTTTCGTCTGGAAAACCTGTCGCGCGAAATCCAGGCCTTGCAGCACCATTTCCACAAAATCATGAGCCGCGAAATTGTGCGTGACCACGGCGTGATGACGCTGCTGGGCATGATGTGCGTCGAGGAACGCATTGCGGCCTTCCTGCTCAATCTCTCGCAACGGTTTACCGCGCGCGGCTTTTCGCCCGCCGAGTTCAACCTGCGTATGACGCGGGAGGAGATTGGCAGCTATCTGGGTCTGAAGCTGGAAACCGTTTCCCGCGCCTTCTCCCGCTTTCAGGAAGAAGGTCTGATTGCCGTACAGCAAAGGCATATCCACATTCTCGACATTCCCGGTCTGAAGGAGATCATGGCGCGCCGCAATCATTGAAGAGGAAAGGCGGCGGCCTGCAATGTGGTGTGCGTGTTGCCCCGGTGTAACAAGTCGAGCCAATAAAAAGCTTGGCATCCGCATTTGTTTTCACCTAGAATGGCGCCTCTTTCGCAGCGCGCCCGTAGCTCAGCTGGATAGAGTACTTGGCTACGAACCAAGGGGTCGGGCGTTCGAATCGCTCCGGGCGCGCCATGAGATTGGGTCACAATATTATTGCTGACTTTTTATATGCGGTGTCGTCGCAGTGGAGGGCTGAAGGCTTCTGTTTCGGGCGGTCGGCGCAGTTGCAAGTTTTATTCACACACAGGAAGTTACACACTATGAACCTGAACAAATCTGAGTTGATTGAGGCACTGGCGGCCAGGAGTGATCTCTCCAAGGCTGCTGCAACGAACGCCCTGAATGGTCTGCTGGAAGTCATTACCGAAACCCTGGTCAAGGGCGATGGCATTTCCCTCGTGGGGTTCGGCGCTTTTTCTGTCAGCGAGCGTGCTGCGCGCACCGGGCGTAATCCCCAGACGGGCGCGACGCTGAAGATTCCGGCTTCCCGCGTTGTCAAGTTTTCTGCGGGCGCCAAGCTGAAGGACGCGCTGAACAGCAAGACCAAAAAGAAATAAATTTTTCCTGTCGGCCCTGCTGAGACAGGGGGAGAATAGAGCGTCAAACCCGGTTTGTGCCGGGTTTGACGTTTTTTGTTTCGATTTCAGAATGGCAATTCGACTTGTCGGGGCGTTGTCATGCACGGCTTTTGTAGCGTGAGCGTTCCAGCGTCAGGGGTATTGTCCGGGCGGTTGCCGTCCATCAGCGCGCCGCAGCGCACGCCCAGAAGACGGATGCGCTGTTGGGCGGCGGTGTCGAAGGGAATGCGTTTCAGGCATTGTCCGGCGGCGCGGCGGATGTCGGCGGCCTGGGCGATGGGGCAGGGCCAGGTGATTTCCCGCGTGAGCAGGCGAAAGTCAGCGAAGCGCAGCTTGACGCCAATGCTGCGGCTGGCATAGCCCTTACGGGCGAGATCCTGGGCGAGGCGTTCGCACAGGGCGGCGAACTGCCGCGAGAGTTCGGCGCGATCATGGCGCACATGCAGGTCGCGCTCGAACGTGGTTTCCCGACTGACGGATTTGGGCGCGCGCCAGGTGACGACGGGACGTTCGTCAATGCCGTTGGCGGCGTTGTGCAACCAGAGGCCGGTATGCGGGCCGAAGCGCCGGATCAGGAAATCTTCGGAGGTGTGCGCCAGATCTCCGATGCTGACGATGCCCAGACGTTGCAGACGCTCGGCGGTCTTCGCGCCGATGCCGTTGATTTTGCTGGTTGCCAGAGGCCAGATGCGCGCGGGAATATCGGCTGCCGCCAACACCGTGATGCCATTGGGTTTGTCCATGTCCGAACAGATTTTGGCGAGCAGCTTGTTGGGGGCAATGCCGACGGAGCAGGTCAGACCCGTGGCGTCAAACACGGCGGTCTTGATGCGCCCGACCAGAGGCAGGGTGGCTTCCGGGATATTCGTCAGGTCGATGTAAATTTCGTCGATGCCACGATCTTCGATGACCGGCGCGATGCTTGTGACGGCGGCTTTGAAACGGCTTGACGCGTCGCGGTAGGCGTCGAAGCGGGCGGGCAGCAGGATGGCGTCGGGCGCCAGCCGGGCGGAATGCATCAACCCCATGCCGGAGAAAACGCCCAGCGCGCGCGCTTCGTAAGTGGACGTGGTGACGACGCCGCGCCCGTTGTAGTTTTTCAAACGGGCAAACGCGTGCGCGGCGGGCGTGACATCGGGGGGCGGGATGGTCTTTGCCCCACCCACCACGACGGGCTGACCGCGCAATTCCGGGTAGGAGAGCAACTCCACGGAGGCGAAAAAAGCATCCATGTCCAGATGGGCGATGCGGCGGCAGGGGGTGGCATGGGCGGCGGCATCCGTGGAATTTCCAATGATGGATTCCATCTTCCATCCTCGCTCACGAAAGCAGTTTTTTCAGCGCGTAAAGCTGTTCCAGCGCCTCGCGCGGGGTGAGATTGTCCGGTTCCAGCGCGAGCAGTTGTTCCAGCGCCGGGTGGGTTTCCAGTTCCGGTTCCGGCGCGAGGCGGGGCAGGCTGGAAAACAGGTCGGGTTGCAGGGGATTTTCGGCGGCCTTTTCTTCCAGCCTGCGCAATTCCTTTTTCGCCATCCGCACCACGGCGGCGGGCATTCCGGCCAGCGCGGCGACCTGAATGCCATAACTCTGATTGGCCGGGCCTTCTTCCAGCGCGTGTAAAAACACGATGCGCTCGCCATGCTCCACGGCGTCCAGATGCACATTGGCGAGCGTCGGATAATCCTCTACCAGTCGCGTCAATTCAAAATAATGGGTGGCGAAGAGGGTGGGGCTGCGATTTTTTTCCAGCAGATGGCGACAGATGGCGAAGGCCAGCGCGAGGCCGTCAAAGGTGGACGTGCCGCGCCCGATTTCATCCATCAGCACGAGGCTGTTTGGCGTGGCCTGATGCAGAATGGCGGCGGCCTCGGTCATCTCCACCATGAAGGTGGAGCGTCCCGAAGCGAGGTCGTCGGACGCGCCGATGCGGGTAAAAATGCGATCCATCGGCCCCAGCACCGCCCTTTGCGCAGGCACGAAGCTGCCGATGTGGGCGAGCAGGGCGATCAGCGCGGTCTGGCGCATGTAGGTGGATTTTCCGCCCATGTTGGGGCCGGTAATCAGGAGCAGGCGGCGCGCTTCCGACAGGTCCAGATTGTTGGCGATGAAGGTCTCGCCGCTTGCCCGCATTTCGTTTTCCACCACCGGGTGCCGACCGCCTTCGATCCGGATTCCGGGGAAATCGGTGAATTCCGGGCGACGCCAGTCGCGTTTTTGCGCGCTGTCGGCGAAAGACGCGAGCATGTCAAGCTGGGCGATGGCGCGGGCGATTCTGAGCAGGGCGGCGACATGGGGTTGCAAGGCCTGAAGAATTTCCTCGAACAAGGCTTTTTCCCGCGCCAGACCACGTTCGCGGGCCGACAGCGCCTTGTCCTCGAAGCTCTTCAATTCCGGGGTGATGTAACGCTCGGCGTTTTTCAGGGTTTGCCGCCGCCGGTAATCGTCGGGAATCTTGTCGGTATGGGCGTGGGTGACTTCGATATAAAAACCGTGCACCTTGTTGAATTCCACCTTCAGGCTGGCAATGCCGGTGCGTTCCCGCTCGCGCGCTTCCAGTTGCATGAGAAAGGCGCCGCAGTTGTCGTTCATGGCGCGCAGTTCGTCGAGTTCGGCATCGAAACCGGGTGCGATGACGCCGCCATCGCGCAGAAGCGCGGCGGGGTCTTCGGCGATGCTTTGCGTGAGGAGTTCCCTTGCTGATTCAGGCGTCGCCAGATCGGCGCGCAAATCGGCGAGCAGGGGAGGGTGCGCGTTTTCGGCGGCGGGCAGCAGTTCGCGCAATTCCGGCAGCGCCGCCAGCGAATCGCGCAGGGCGGAAAGATCGCGGGGACGGGCGTTTTTCAGGGCGATGCGTCCGGCGATGCGTTCGAGGTCGGCCTGGGTTTTCAGTGCGTGGCGCAGGCGTTCGGCGAGGTCGTTTTCCATCAGGGCGGCAACCGCCTCCTGTCGGGCAGTGGGGATGGTCGCATCACGCAGGGGATGGTGCAGGCTGTGGCGCAGGTAGCGTCCGCCCATGCTGGTGACGCAATCGTCGAGCAGGGAAAACAGGGTGGGCGCGCTTTGTCCGCGCAGGGTTTCGGTCAATTCGAGATTACGCCGGGTCGCGGTGTCCAGCCCCAGATAAACATTTTCTTCCTCGACCTGAAGGCTTTGCACATGCGGCAGGGCGCTGGCCTGGGTATCCCTGGCGTATTGCAGCAAGGCTCCGGCGGCGGCGATGGCGAGTTCCTGTTCCGCCGCGCCATCCCCGGCATCCCCGATCCCGAAGGCGCTCAGCGAATGCACATGAAAATGCTCGCGCAACATGAGGCGGGCATTGTCGGCGGAAAAATGCCACGCCGGGCGGCGGGTCTGCGCGATGGGCGTCGTCCCGCCCGCGACGCCCGGCAGGGTGATTTCCAGTCCTTCCGGTAAAAGGATTTCCGCCGGACGGATGCGTTCCAGCGTGGCGGACAATTGCGCGGCGGGGATGCCGGTCAGCACGAATTCCCCGCTGGCCAGATTGAGCCGCGCCAGCCCCATCTGTTGACGATGTTGCGTCAGCGCCATGAGCAACACGTCTTTCCGGTCTTCCATCAGACTGGCGTCCGTCAGCGTGCCGGGCGTCACGATGCGCGACACCACTCGCTCCATCGGCCCTTTGCCGTTCGGGTCGCCGGACTGTTCGCAAATCACCACCGATTCGCCCGCCTTGACGAGGCGGGCAAGATAATTTTCCAGCGCGTGATAGGGAATCCCCGCCATCCTGATGGGTTGCCCGGCGGACTGCCCGCGCGTGGTGAGGGTGATGTCCAGCAGACGCGCCGCTTTTTCGGCGTCGCCGTAAAACAGCTCGTAAAAATCCCCCATGCGATAGAAGAGCAGGGTTTCCGGGTACTTCTGCTTCAACGCCAGATATTGTTGCATCATGGGGGTGTGGCGAACAGGATTGGATGCAACGGGTTGACTCATGGCGATGAGGGGAAAGGGCAGGAAGGAGAGGGCATTTTACCAGAGGGCGTCGCCGTGCAGGGCAGGCGTACTCATTTACCATAATTTGCGGGTAACGGCCAGCGGATTAATGCCCGAACGCGCGATCCAGTTTGATGCGCAGCAGCAACCCCAGCGCCAGCAGGCTTTGCAGCAGGTAGAGGGAACTGGAAACGCCGTGCCAGGAAATGAAGCGTTCGCGCAGCGGACTTTGCATGACATCCAGCGGTTGCGCGGCGTCTTTCAGGTACTGCATGAAGGGCTGGATGCCGAACAGGCTGACCGCCGTCAGAATCAGGAGTAGCGCCGTCAGCCAGAAAGCCAGGGTGCGCAGGCTGGCGATGCCCCGTTGCGGAAACAGGATCAGCAGCAGGCCGCTGCCCATCATCAAGCCTGCCCAGCCGGAAACCGCGAACATGTGCCCCGCGATTTCTCCGGCCAGCACGCGATCATCCAGGGTGTAGAACAGCACCGGCGCAACCAGATAGCCGATTGTCCATAACATGCCGACCCAGGCGGTCAGGAGAACCTGAAACAGGGCGTCAACCAGATTGCGCAGCATCCGGCGCACGGCGGTCATCCTTCCTGTTTCCGGTGCGCTTCTTCCGCTGCCGTCAGCGCCGCGTCGATTTCGGCGCCGCTCATGATGTTCGCAGCGTCTTCCGATTTGGCGGGGCGGCTGATGAAACGGGCGACGAGAAGGCCCAGTTCGTAGAGCAAACACATGGGAATGGCGAGCATGAGCTGGGAGAGCACGTCCGGCGGCGTAAAAATGGCGGCGATGACGAAGGCGGCGACGATGACGTAGGAGCGCGCTTCCTGCAATTGTTTGATTTCCACCAACCCCGCCTTGACCAGCAGAATGACGACGATCGGCACCTCGAACGTGAGGCCGAAGGCCATGAAGGTGGTGAGCACGAAAGAAACATATTTGCTGATGTCCGTCATCCAGGCGACGCCTTTGGGCGCGATGGCGGCCATGAAATGGAAGACGGCGGGGAAAACCAGAAAATAGGCGAAGGCCATGCCGATGAAAAACAGCGCCACGCTGGCGACGAGCAGCGGCAGGGCAAAACGTTTCTCGTGCTTGTAAAGGCCGGGGGCGACAAAGGCCCAGGCCTGGTAGAGCACATAGGGCAGGACAATCAGGAAGGCCGTCATGAAAGCGACCTTGACCGGCTCGACGAAGACGCCCACCACGTCGGTGCCAATCATCTGGCCGCCTGCGGGCAGTTCGCGTAACAAGGGTTGCGCGAGCAAATCGTACAAGTCCCTGGCCCAGTAGACGAGGCAGAGAAACACGGCCACCACCGCCAGCACGACGCGGATCAGGCGATCCCGGAGTTCGACCAGATGGGAGATGAAGCTGTCTTCCGCTTCGGCGCGATTCGTGTCACTCATGCCACAGGCCTGGTCTGGTCGACGGGGGAGGTATCAGACGGGATGGTTTTCACGATAGCCGGTGGTGGGACAGGCGGCGCGGATTCCTGATTTTCCGGGATGTCCGGTGGGGTGTCGACAGAGGTGGTCAGCGCGCTTTGCACGTCGAAGGCGCTGCGCGCGCTGTCGATTTCCTGTTGCACGCTGGCTTCCAGTTCATGCGCGGAAGCCATGACCTGGGATTGGAGCTTGCGCAATTCGTCCAGTTCCATTTCCCGGCTGAGGTCGCTTTTGACTTCGTTCACGTAGCGTTGCATCCGCCCCAGCAAATGCCCGACCGTCCGCGCGACTTTGGGCAGACGCTCAGGGCCGACCACCACCAGGGCGACGACGCCGACCACGATGAGTTCAGAAAAACCGATGTCGAACATCAAAGGTCAGACGCCTGTCTTGTTGACTTCACCCTCGATGGTTTGGCCTGTTTGCGGTTCGCCCTTACTGGCGGCGTCGAGTTGTTGCGGCGGCGTTTTTTCGGCGTCTTTCATGCCTTCCTTGAACCCCTTGACGGCACCCCCCAGGTCTTCGCCGATATTGCGCAGTTTCTTGGTGCCGAAGATGAGCAGGACGATGATGAGCACGATGAGCCAGTGCCAGATGCTGAAGCTTCCCATAAAATCTTCTCCTTTAAATTTTGCTGACCATCGGGCCGACCGGTTCGGGGCCGCCGACGATGTGCAGATGCAGGTGCGGCACTTCCTGACCGCCGATTCTGCCCGTGTTGATGATGGCGCGGAAACCTTCCGCACTGCCGTTTTCAGCCGCCAGTTTATGCGAAACCGCCAGCATACGCCCTAAAATCGCTTCGTCTGCCGCGCTGACTTCAGCGAGCGAGGCGATATGTTTTCTGGGGATGACCAGAATATGCGTCGGGCGCAGCGGGTGGATGTCGTGGAAGGCATACACCAGATCGTCTTCGTAAGCCTTGCGGGACGGGATTTCGCCTCTGGCGATTTTGCAGAAAATACAGTCGCTCATGATCTATGCCTCGCGTGGATTCAGGATGTGCTGCGGGATTGCTTTTCTTCGATGCCGGAAACCCCCTCGCGGCGTTCGAGTTCACGCCGCACATCTTCGACGGACAACCCGTGAAAGGCCAGCAGGGTCAGGACGTGGAAAATGACATCCGCCGCTTCATAAACGATTTCCGGGGATTGGCCGTCTTTACTCGCCATGATAAGTTCGGCGGATTCCTCGCCGATTTTTTTCAGGATGGCCTCCGGCCCCCCGGCAAACAATCTGGCCGTGTAGGAACTCGCCGGGTCAGCGCCTTTGCGCGTCGCCAGGGTTTCGGAGAGGCGGGTGAAAATATCGCTGGAACTCATTTTGCGTAAATTGCTTTCGGGTCCTTGATGACCGGATCGGCGAACTGCCAGCGTTCTCCGGTCAGTTCGTAAAAAAAGCAGCTTTCCCGCCCGGTGTGGCAGGCCACGCCGCCTTGCTGGGTGACGGTAAGCAGCAGCGCGTCGCCATCGCAATCGGCGCGGATGGAATGAATTTCCTGAAAATGGCCGGATTCCTCGCCTTTTTCCCACAGACGTTGCCGCGAACGCGACCAATAGACCACGCGCCCGCATTTCAAGGTTTCCGTCAGCGCCTCGCGATTCATCCAGGCCAGCATCAACACCCGCCCGCTGGCGGCGTCCTGCGCGATGACGGGAATCAGGCCGTCGGCATCCCATTTCAGGGCGTCGAGCCAGCTTAATTCAGGATTCAGGTCGTGGCTCACAAGCGCACCTCGATGCCCTGCGCGGCCATGTATTCCTTTGCCTCGCGCACGGTGTATTCGCCGAAGTGAAAAATGGACGCGGCGAGCACGGCATCGGCGCGGCCTGCGCTGACGCCTTCCGCCAGATGAGCGAGCGTGCCGACGCCGCCGGAAGCGATGACGGGAATTTTTACGGCATCGGCGACAGCGCGGGTCAGTTGCAGGTCAAAGCCGTTTTTCGTGCCGTCCCTGTCCATGCTGGTGAGCAGGATTTCGCCCGCGCCCAGCGCCTCGACTTGCCGTGCCCAGACAAGCGCGTCCAGCCCGGTGTCGTTGCGTCCGCCGTGGGTAAATACATGCCACGTTCCGCTGGCGGTCTGCTTGGCGTCGATGGCGACGACGATGCATTGCGCGCCGACTTTTGCCGAAGCGTCGGCGACCAGATCTGGGTTGTTTACGGCGGCGGTGTTGATGGAAACCTTGTCGGCCCCGGCATTCAGCAGTCGGCGCACGTCTTCGACCCTGCGCACGCCGCCGCCGACGGTGAGCGGAATGAACACTTCGCGGGCGCAAGCTTCGATGACATGCAGGATGATGTCGCGCTGGTCGGAAGAGGCGGTGATGTCGAGAAAGGTGACTTCATCCGCGCCCTGCTCATCGTAGCGACGGGCGATTTCCACCGGGTCGCCCGCGTCGCGCAGGTCGACGAAATTGGTGCCTTTGACGACACGTCCGGCGGTGACATCGAGACAGGGGATGACGCGCTTGGCGAGCATCAGGCGGCGCTCAGTTCGTCGGCCAGCGTCTGGGCGGCCTGAAAATCCAGCGAACCGTCATAAATGGCGCGACCGGCGATGGTGGCGAAGATGCCTTCGTCTTCCACCGCGCAGAGCGCGCGCACGTCGTCCAGCGAGGAAAGACCGCCGGAAGCGATGACCGGAATGGTGAGCGATTGCGCCAGATGCACGGTGGCCTCCACGTTGACGCCGGTCAGCATGCCATCGCGGCCAATGTCGGTGTAGATGATGGCTTCGACGCCGTAATCCTCGTATTTTTTCGCCAGATCGACGACTTCGTGGCCGGTGAGTTTCGACCAGCCTTCGGTCGCCACCTTGCCATCTTTCGCGTCCAGCCCGACGATGACATGACCGGGAAAGGCGGTGCAGGCATCGCGCAAAAAACCGGGGTTTTTCACTGCCGCCGTGCCGATGATGACGTAGGTCAGACCGGCGTCCAGGCAGCGATCGATGGTGTCGAGGTCGCGGATGCCGCCGCCCAGTTGCACGGGGATGCGGTCGCCGACTTCGTTCAGAATGGCCTGAATGGCAGCCCGGTTTCGGGGCGCGCCCGCAAAAGCGCCGTCGAGATCGACGAGGTGCAGGCGGCGCGCGCCCGCTTCCAACCAGTGTTGCGCTTGTTCGGCGGGCGATTCGGAAAACACGGTGACCTGTTCCATCAGGCCCTGTTTCAAACGGACACAATGACCGTTCTTGAGATCAATGGCGGGAATGAGCAGCATGGGCGGGGAATAATGACAAAGGAAATGGGATGGCGAAAACGGGAATCAGGGTTGCCAGGAAACGAAATTCTGCAAAAGTTGCAGGCCGTCACGGGCGCTTTTTTCCGGATGGAATTGAACGGCGAAGATATTAGCCCGCCCCGCCGCGCAGGTAAAGGGCTGCCCATACTCGCACCAGCCTGCCGTCAACGCCGGGTCGGTGGGTTGCACGCAATAGCTGTGCACAAAATAAAAGCGGGCGTTATCGGCGATGCCCGCCCAGAGGGGATGTTGCTGTTGTTGCCGCACCTGATTCCAGCCCATGTGCGGCACTTTCAGGCGGAGGCCATCGGCGGCGCGCAAGTCTGCCGGAAAGCGGCGCACCTTGCCCGCGAAAATGCCCAGACCGTGGGCGTCGCCTTCCTCACTTTGTTCGAACAGCATTTGCAGGCCGATGCAGATGCCGAGAAAGGGTTTTTCCGCCGCCGCTTGCAGCACGGCGGGGCGCAGCTTGCGCGCGTCCAGTTCCGCCATGCAGTCCGGCATGGCGCCCTGACCGGGAAAGACCACCCGGTCGGCGGCGGCGACCACGGCAGGATCGGAGGTGACGCGCACTTCTTCGCCAGGGGCAACGCGCGCCAGCGCCTGAAACACCGAGCGCAGGTTGCCCATGCCGTAGTCGATGACGGCAATGCGCATTTACAGCACGCCCTTGGTCGAGGGCGTAACGCCAGCCATGCGGACATCCGGCGTTACCGCCACGCGCAAGGCGCGGCCAAAAGCCTTGAAAATGGTTTCCGCCTGATGGTGGGCATTCGCGCCTTTCAGGTTGTCGATGTGCAGCGTAATGCCCGCGTGATTGACCAGACCCTGAAAAAATTCGCGCACCAGTTCCACATCGAACAGCCCCACCACGTCGCGGGTGAATTCCACGTTCATGAACAGGCCGGGACGCCCGGAAAGGTCGATCACCACGCGCGAAAGCGCCTCGTCCAGCGGCACATAGGCCAGGCCGTAGCGGGTCAATCCCTTCTTGTCGCCCCAGGCGCGCGCCAGCGCCTGCCCCAGGGTGATGCCGATGTCTTCGACCGTGTGATGGTCGTCAATCTGCAAATCGCCCTTGGCTTCGATATCGAGATCAATCAGACCGTGCCGCGCGATCTGGTCGAGCATGTGATCGAGAAAGGGCACGCCGGTCACAAACCGTCCCTGCCCGGAACCATCCAGATTGAGGCGCACGACAATCCGGGTTTCCAGAGTATTGCGGGAAACTTCAACTTGACGCATATCGACTGCCCCAGAGTTTCAAAAAACAATCATGATACCATTTTGACCTTTCAGATTTGTGGTAAAAAAACCCGCCATGAGCCAGTTCTGGAGCGCCGTCGTGCACGGCCTGAACCCCTACAGTCCGGGTGAGCAACCCGGGTTCGCCCAACTCATCAAACTCAATACCAACGAAAATCCCTATCCGCCTTCCCCCAGGGTGGTCGCCGCCATTCGCGCCGAACTGGGCGAAGATGGCGCAAGGCTTGCCCGTTACCCCGATCCGGAGGGCGTCCGCCTCAAGGACGCCATTGTTCATTATTACGAGCGCCACGACATTGCGCCCCGGCAGGTCTTCGTTGGCAACAGTTCCGACGAAGTGCTGGCGCATGTGTTTCAGGCCTTGTTCCGGCATGCCGCGCCCATTCTGCTGCCGGATGTCACCTACAGCTTTTATCCGGTTTATTGCGGCCTGTACGACATTGCGTTTGAGACCATTCCGGTCGACCGGGATTTCGCCATCCGGGTTGAGGATTATCAGGGGCGAGCCAATGGCGGAATCATTTTCCCGAATCCCAACGCCCCGACGGGCAGGGCGCTGCCGCTGATCGACATTGAGCGCGTTGTCCGCGCCAACCCGCAATCGGTGGTGGTCATTGACGAAGCCTACGTGGATTTTGGCGCGGACACCGCCATCGCGCTGGTCAATCGCCATCCCAATCTGCTGGTGACGCAAACTTTCTCCAAATCCCGCGCGCTGGCGGGGCTGCGAGTGGGGTTCGCCATCGGGCATCCCGACCTCATTGAGGGGCTGGAACGGGTCAAAAACTGTTTCAACTCCTACCTGCTCGACCATCTGGCGCTGGCGGGCGCGACGGCCGCGCTGGAAGATGTGGAATGGTTCGAGCAAAATCGTCGTAAAATCATCGCCAGCCGGGAAAGTCTCACGGCGCAGCTTGTCGGGCTGGGCTTTCAGGTCATTCCCTCGCAGGCCAATTTCATCTTCGCCCACCATCCCGACCATGATGCCGCGACGCTGGCGCAAGCCCTGCGTGAGCGGCATATCATCGTGCGGCATTTCAAACTGCCGCGCATTGAAGGCCATCTGCGGATCAGCATCGGCACCCCCGCCGAATGCGCCGCGCTGGTCGATGCACTGAAACATGTTTTCAACCCATAAGAAAGGCAACCCACCATGAGTAATGACCCCAGAATCCAGGCCGTAGACGAAGCCATCCGTTCGCGTCACTCCATGCGCCGCTACCTGCCGACGCCGGTATCCAGAGACGTGGTGACGGAACTCCTCGAACTGGCCGCCCGTGCGCCTTCCGGCACCAATGTGCAGCCCTGGAAGGTCTACGCCTTGGCTGGCGAAGCCCGCAAGGCGCTCTCCGACGCCATCCTCGAACAATACAATCAGGGCATCAAGGAAGGCCGCGAATTCGACTACTACCCGAAGGAATGGACGGAACCCTGGATTTCCCGCCGTCGCAAGGTTGGTTTCGGCCTCTACAACCTGATCGGCATTCCCAAGGGCGACAAAGAACGGATGCATGCACAGACCGGCCGCAATTACCGGTTTTTTGATGCCCCGGTGGGTCTGGTCTTCACCATGAGCCGCCAACTCGGACGCGGCATGTTCCTCGATTACGGCATGTTCATGGGCAACCTCGTCATCGCCGCGCGCGCCCGTGGTCTGGATACCTGCGTGCAGGCCGCCTTTGCCGACTACCCGACCACCGTGCGCAAACACCTGGGTCTGGATGACGATGAACTCATCGTCTGCGGCATGGCGCTGGGCTACGCCGACCCCGCCGCGCCGGAAAACACCCTCATCGCCGAACGCGAAGCGGTGGACGTTTTTACCAGTTTCCGTGGGTTTCTTTAATCAAAAACGCGGCTTATGCCTGCTCGTCTGCCTGCTGCTCCTGTCGCCTGCCAGCCATGCCTGGAACGCGGCGGGGCATCGGCAGATTGCGGCGCTGGCCTGGGAAGAGATGAGCGAGGCCAGCCGCCGGAAAGCCGCCGATCTTCTGCGCCAGCATCCCGACTATCCGCGCTGGCGGCAACGCCAGCAGAAAAACGACCCGACGGGCGATCCTGATTACGGCGTGTTTCTGGAAGCCTCGACCTGGGCCGACGAGATTCGGGGCGACGCGCGTTTCTATGGCGGGCGCGACACGCCTACGCCGCGTCTGCCCGGTTTTCCCGACATGCGGCGACACAGCGAATGGCATTACCGCGACGCGGAGGGCGGCGTCATCGACAGCAGTCTGAAAAAACTGGCCGCCGACCTTGGGCGCGGCAACCGCGCCGCAAAAATTTACGCCCTGCCCTGGCTCATCCATCTGGTCGGCGACATCCACCAGCCTTTGCACTGCGGCGGCAGAAACGACCGGGGCGGCAACCAGACAATGGTCATCCCCCCCGCCCGCAGCAAACATTCCGCAATGACCCTGCACCGATATTGGGACAATCTCCCCGGCGCGTCCCGGCAGCATGGAAAATATCTGGAAGCCGTCCTGAACGACTTGCGCCGCCTGCCGCCACTTTCCAACGCCGAACCGGTCGGCGATGTTAACCGCTGGTATTCAGAAAGCCGCGCCCTGCTGGCACAACAGGTCTATCCCCCGCGCAGGAAAATCAGCGCGGCATTCCATAAGCATGCGGAAACGGTTGCCGCATTGCGCATCCGCGCGGCGGGACAACGATTGGGAAGGTGGCTGGACAGGTTGTTGTAATTCTGCCTGCCAGCTCACTCCCCGTCCGCTTACTCCTCGCGTGGCGTGGAATTTCCGCCCGCCAGCGCCCCGGCCACTTCAATCAATTTCACCAGTTCGCCGCGATAGCCGTATTCGTCGCCGTGGGCGGCCTGGCGCGTGGTGGATTCTGCCGCCAACGCGCGCGCGTCCTTGTAATTCCATGTCCCCAGGTTGGCCGTACCGCGCAGCAATTGGCCGAATCCCGCCACCGCCGCTGCCAGACGAAAATCATCGTCGGCTTGCGCGAGCGATTGCAGCGCGGCGCGCGTTATCGGCTGCTCAATCAGGATGCTTTGCTCGCCATCCGGTTTCTTGTAGCGCAATTTGATGAAGGCGAGTTCGTCGCTTTGCGTAGGCGTGGCCGTGGCGGGCTTTTTGGCTTCTTGCGCCTGATAGCGCAACGGGTCCAGCGCGCCCTTTTGCCCGGCAAGGGTCAATTCGTACAAGGCCGTGACCGTGTGTCCCGCGCCGATGTCGCCCGCGTCGACCTTGTCGTTATTGAAATCCTCGCGCCGCAGCACCCGGTTCTCGTAACCAATCAGGCGGTACTCCGTCACCCATTGCGGATTGAATTC
>JAISRR010000010.1 GCA_031273565.1 Zoogloeaceae bacterium
GTTGCACCAGGTGCGGGAACAGGTGCTCGCCCGCGCGCCCGGTGTGGAGGTGGAACTGGCCTTTCTCGAATTCATGACGCCGACGCTGGAAGACGCAGTCGCGGCGCTGGCGGCGGCGGGAAAGCCGCGAATTCGCGTGCTGCCGGTGTTTCTGGCCCGGGGGGGACATGTCAAGCGCGATCTTCCCGCGCGCCTTGACGCCTTGCGTCTGGCGTGGCCTCGCTGCGATCTTGGGCTGGCGGAAGCAGTGGGGGAGGACGCCGGGGTGATCGCCGCGATTGCCGCGTGCGCTCTGGCGCGGATAGAAACCTGATGTAGAGGATGTGGCAAGGCGTTACAATGGCGCGGTCTTTGCAATTCTTAATTCTTTCTTGATGGTGGAACGTTGATGGATTACGCCTCTCCCCGGGATCGCCGCCTCGATCGCCGCATTCCCCTTGGCTGCACTGCCCATATCCAGTCTCGTGATGGCAGAGAAATACAGGCGGAGTGCGTCGAGCTGAGCGTGAGCGGCATGACGCTGCATGCCAACTATATTCCCGGCGAAGGGGAAGTGGTCAAGGTCGTGATCGCCCAGCCCAACGGGCCGATCAACCGCCCGCCGCTGGTCACGCACCTGAGGGTGTCGCGCTGCTTCGTCCTGCCCGATGGCCGCTACGAAATTGGCGGCGCCATCGTCCGCGTCGTCGGCTGACTTCGGCTGTCTTTGCCATTCATTTTGCCATTACCCGTTCAGTGGCGCGGGCGTGTTGCCATAAGAATCGGGAGCACGGCCCTGCTCCGCTCAAGAGAACTTGTATGCCTGCATTGAACTGGATTGGTAAAGAAGCTGTCGTCAAACATCACAAGGATGTGCCGTTTCGACTGTTGGAGCCGGTGCGCGAACTGTCTTGCGGTGAGGACAGTGGCAATTTGATTGTGCAGGGCGACAACCTGCACGCGCTCAAGGCGCTGTTGCCACGGTATGCGGGGCAGGTGAAGTGCGTCTATATCGACCCGCCGTACAACACCGGCAATGAGGGCTGGGCGTACAACGACAACGTGAACAGCCCGGAGATTCGCAAATGGCTGGGTGAAGTCGTGGGCAAGGAAGGCGAAACGCTGGATCGGCACGATCGCTGGCTGTGCATGATGTATCCGAGGATGATGCTTCTGAAACAGTTTTTGCGCGAGGATGGAGCGATTTTTGTCTCCATCGACGACAATGAAGTGGCAACGCTGCGGTTGTTGATGGATGAGATTTTTGGGGCAAAGAATTTTGTGGCGACTATTCTTTGGCAAAAGGTTTATTCACCCAAGAATTCAGCACGTCATCTCTCCGAAGATCACGACTACATCGTTATTTACGCCATCAACGCAAATAGCTGGAATCCCAATCTGCTACCGCGCACTGATGAGCAGAACGCTGCCTACAAGAATCCTGATAATGATCCGCGCGGCATTTGGAAAACAAGTGATCTTTCCGCACGCAACCACTATTCCGCAGGGACATACTCCATTACATGTCCCTCTGGACGAGTCATCGCGGCTCCGCCCAAAGGTATGTACTGGCGTGTTTCAAAGGCGAAATTCGAGGAGCTTGATAAAGATAATCGTATCTGGTGGGGAAGAGACGGAAATTCAATTCCGCAGACAAAGCGATTTCTGCATGAAGTCAAAGATGGTCGAGTACCGCAGACAATGTGGTTTTACAGTGAGGTAGGCCATACACAAGAGGCGAAGAAGGAACTTATCGAGCTAGTCAACTTCGATACTTCTGATGATGTTTTTATTACCCCAAAGCCCTCGCGCCTCATCCAACGCATCCTGCAAATCGCCACCGACAAGAATTCGCTCATTCTCGATTCCTTCGCCGGTTCCGGCACCACCGCCCATGCCGTGCTTAAACAAAACGCCGAAGATGGCGGCAAGCGTCGTTTCATCCTCGTCGAAATGGACGAAAACATCGCCGAAAACGTTACTTCCGAACGTGTCCGGCGCGTGGCACAAGGCTACACCAACACCAAGGGCGAACCGGTGGCGGGCCTGGGCGGCGGTTTTCAGTATTGCCGCCTTTCCGCCGCGCCGCTGTTCGACGCCAACGGGAAAATCCGCGCGGATGTGCGTTTCGCCCAACTCGCGGAATTCGTCTGGTTTGCCGAAACCGGCGCGGGCTATGCCGGTCGCGGCGATAGTCCGCTGCTTGGCGTACATGAGGGACGCGCCATTTACCTGCTCTACAATGGCATTCTGAAAGATAAATCCGTTGCGGGCGGCAATGTGCTCACCGGGCCGATATTCGACGCGCTGCCGAAATTCGCTGGCGCGAAAGTAATTTACGCTGCCGCGAATCGCATGGGCGCTCGCGCCGCCCGCGAGAACATCACCTTCAAACAAACGCCTTACGCGCTGGAGGTATAAACCATGACGACATTCGCGCCCAAAATCTACCAGTCGCAAGTGCTGGAAAGCATTGAGGCTTATTTCAAGGCCTGTCACGAATTGCCCACGCCATCCATGGCTTTCACCGCCACCACGGAACGCCTGTGGGGGCGTGGCAATCCCTATAATCCGCTGTCGGGTTTCCCCGTTGATATGCCGTATTTTTGTCTGCGCGTACCCACCGGCGGCGGCAAGACATGGCTGGCGGCCAAGAGTGTGGCCTTGGTGAATACGCATCTTTTGCGCACCGAACACAGCGTGATTCTGTGGCTGGTGCCGAGCAAACCGATTCGTGAGCAGACGTTGCGCGCCCTGCGCGACCGCCAGCATCCCTACCACGCCGCGCTGCGTGAGGCCGGGCCGATTTCGGTGATGGATTTGGAGGAGGCCAAGAGCGTTACCCGCGCTACGCTTGATACTTCGACCACCATCATTGTCGCCACGCGGCAGGCGTTTCAGGTGGAGGAGGAAGAATATCGCAAGGCTTATCAGAGTAGCGGCGCGTTGATGCACCATTTCGACAATCTTGCGCCCGCGCAGCGCGATGAATTGTTGTTTGATGGCGAGGGGGCGAATCGCACACTGCCCTTTTCGCTGGCGAATGTGCTGCGTTTGCGCCGCCCCTTCGTCGTTGTGGATGAGGCGCATAACAGCCGTACTGAACTGGCCTTCAAAATGCTGGCGAGTTTCCGCCCCAGCGGGATCATGGAATTGACCGCCACGCCAGACCTTGAGCGCACGCCCAGCAATGTGCTGCATAGTGTTTCCGCCGCCGAATTGAAGGCGGAAGAAATGATTAAATTACCGGTGATATTGGAAACCGAGCCGAATTGGCAGCAGTGTCTGGCGGACGCGATTGGTCGGCGCGACGCGCTGCACAAGCTGGCAGATGAGGAGCGCCGCGCTGGCGCCGCCTATCTGCGACCGCTGGCGCTGATTCAGTCGGAACCGCGTCGCGCCGGCGTGGAGACACTGGATTTTGAGCGTGTGCGCGATGAGTTGATCCGCAACCACGGAATTCCCGCCAGCGAAATTGTTGTTGCTACCGGCGAGGAAAAGGGGCTGGAGCAAATTAACGCCGATTACAAACTGGGCATTGCCGACCCGAACTGCCCGATAAAATTTGTCATTACCCAGAAAGCACTGGCTGAAGGCTGGGACTGCCCCTTTGCCTACATTCTGGTCAGTATGGCTTCGCTGTCGTCGGCGACGGCAGTGGAACAATTGCTGGGCCGGGTGCTGCGGCAACCGGATGCCAGCCATCGGCGGGCACAGGCGCTGAATCAATCCTATGCTTTTGTGGTGTCGCGCAACTTTGCCGAGACGGCGGGCGCTTTGCGTGACCGTCTGGTGGCGGGGGCCGGTTTTGAGCGGCGCGAGGTGGCAGAGTTTGTCACCGCCGCCAAAGTCGAACAGGGGCGACTGGATTTTGATGGATGCGCGGGGCGTGTCGTCGTGCAACCGGTGGAGATTACGCTGTCGGAAAAACCCGATCTCAAGCGCGTACCGAAACCAATACGCGACAAGGTAAGCTGGGACGGCAAGCTCAACACGCTGACCATCAGCACGCCGCTGACTGTAGATGAAACGGAAGTGCTCAAGGCGTCGGTCAGTAGTGAAAGCGCTGTGGCGGACATTGCCCGGGCCGCCGAAATCAGCCGCACCACGGCGATTGAATTTTTCAAGACACCGGCGGAGTCGGGCGAGCGTTTCCGTATTCCGCAACTGGCTTTGCGGGTGCAGGGCGAATTGCAGTTGTTCGACGACCCTGAGACGCTGGAATATCCGTGGGATTTGTCGCCCTGCGATGCCGCGCCGATGGCAGATGACTTGAAGGCGCTGGACGCCGATCTGAAAGTATCGGAAGGCGGCACGATTGATGTCGAAGAGAAGAGCGGCAAAGTTATTTATGGCTTCCTGCCCGATTTGCAACGCGATTTGGGTTTGGTCTATCAGCCGGAAAATTGGGATGAGGTGCGTATCGCGACCTGGTTGTGCCGCAATCTGCCGGAACCTTCACTGACCCACGCCAGTAAGCAGGCTTTCGTCGCCGCATGGTTGACTGAATTACTACGGCGGGAGGGCTTCACTCTGGCGCGTTCCAACCTGCAAAAATTCCTGATTCGCAATCGGCTGGAAGCGCGTATTCGGGCGCTGCACAAAGCGGCGGCGGACAAGGCTTACCAGCAGACCTTGTTTGGTGAGGATGCCGCCTCGCGGGTCGCGGTGACTGACCAGTATGCCTTTGAGTTTCACGCCCAGGCTTACGCGCCCAGCCGCGACTACGACGGACGCTTCGGGCGCTTCGATTTCCGCAAGCATTTCTATGGGCGCATGGGCGACTTCGACAGCAAAGAGGAATTCGAGTGTGCCTGCCAGTTGGACATATGGGCACAACAGGGGCGTATCCAGTTCTGGGTGCGCAATCTTGTTCGCCGCGAAGGTAGTTCGTTCTTCCTGCAAAAAGCGGACGGGCGTTTTTATCCTGATTTTCTGTGCCAATTACCGGATGGCTCCATTCTTGCCGTCGAATATAAAGGAGCCGATCGTTGGGATAGCGCGGAAGATGACCGTCTGATTGGCGGCTTGTGGGCAAATTTGTCGGAAGGTCGCTGCCGGTTTGTAATGGTCAAGGACAAACGTTGGGACTGGATTGAGCCGTTGCTGGGGTTATTCCATTTCTAAATCACCGGTGACTTTGTCGACTTCGCCTTGCCGTACCCTTGTACTGTCTGCGGCTCATCTTCGCGTCACCAATGATTTATAAACGGAATTACTGGCCTTGGCGCAGCCGTTGCAAAACGATATCGCGCGCCGCGTCCGCCACATCCGGGCGCAGGCAGTCGAGTTCGATCATCTCCGGCCAATGCTCGCGGAACTGGCGCAGCCAGGTCAGTTGCCGCTTCGCCAGTTGCCGGGTGGCGGCAATGGCGTGCGGAGCCAGTTCGGCGCGGCTGAGTTCGCCTTCGAGACAGGCCCAAACCTGGCGGTAGCCGACGCAGCGCATCGCGGGTAGTTCCGCGTTGAGGCGATAGCGCCGGCGCAGGGCCGCGAGTTCATCGACCAGTCCGGCGGCGAGCATGCGCTCGAAACGGGCCGCGATGCGCGTGTGCAAGGCGCTGCGCGCGGCGGGGATGAGCGCGAGCGAAATCAGGCGATAGGGAAGGCCATGCGCCGCCGCGCCGCGCTGCGCCTGGGCCGCCGCGAGCGGGCAGCCGGTGAGGCGCACGATTTCGAGCGCGCGCTGGATGCGCCGGGCGTCGTTGGGCGCAAGGCGGGCCGCCGCCGCGGGATCGAGGCGGGCGAGTTCGGCGTGAAGCGCGGGCCAGCCTTCGCGCGCGGCGCGTTGATCGATTGCGGCGCGCAGCGCGGCGTCGGCAGGCGGCAAATCGGACAGCCCTTCGCGCAGCGCCTTGTAATAGAGCATCGTGCCGCCAACGAGCAGGGGAATCTTGCCGCGCGCGCTGATGTCATCCATCAGCCGCCGGGCATCGGCGCAAAACCGCGCCGCCGAGTAGCTTTCTTCCGGGCTGATGAGGTCAATCAGGTGATGCGGGCAACATGCGCGTTCGTCCGCGTCCGGCTTGGCGGTGCCGATGTCCATGCCGCGATAGACCAGCGCCGAATCCACGCTGATGACTTCGAGCGGCAGTTCCCGCGCCAGCGCCAGCGCACAGGCAGTCTTGCCGCTGGCGGTGGGGCCGGGCAGGAAAATGGCGGGGGGCAATGGCGGCGGCTGACCCATCCGAAAGATGCGCGGGCGCGGCTTTCACTGCGCGCGGGCGGCGCGGGAAGCCATGCGGTGCCTGAGATAGCCGATCAACGCGGGCAGCAGGGAAACCGCCACGATCCCCACGATCAGTAACGTCAGGTTCTGCTGCACCCAGGGCAGATTGCCGAACCAGTAGCCGAGGAAAGTCAGCGCGAACACCCACCCCGCCCCGCCGATCAGGTTGAAAAGGAAAAAGCGCCCGTAAGGCATGGCGCCGATGCCCGCGACGAAAGGCGCGAAGGTGCGAAAGAGCGGCAGAAAACGGGATAGCACCAGTGTCTTGCCGCCATGCCGCTCATAGAACGCATGGGTCTTGATGAGCGCGTCGCGGTTGAAGACGCGCGACTGCGGCCAGTGGAACACCTTTGGCCCCAGAAAGCGCCCGATCTGGTAATTGACCATGTTGCCGAGCACCGCGGCCAGCGTCAGCGTACTCACCAATGGCCAGATTGCCAGCCCGGCCTCGCTATTCTGGCTACCCAGCGCCGCCAGCGCGCCCGCGACGAAAAGGAGCGAATCGCCGGGCAAAAAAGGCGTAACCACGAAACCCGTTTCGGCAAAGATGATGGCAAACAGGATGACATAAACCCACAAGCCGTACCGCGCCGCCATGTCCGCGAGGTACACATCCAGATGAAGAACGATGTCAAAGAATTGGGCAAACAGTTCCATGCGGGGCAGGCCGGTGGATAAAAGCGGTCATTCTACTCAACCGCGGTCGATACTGGCATCCTGAGGAATTCAAGACCGCCTGTTTGCTGGGCATTTCGCGCAACGTGCTGCGCAACTTGCTGAAACGCTTCGCCCTGCTGGACAGCCCCGCCCGCCACTTGGCGGGCACGGGAAAAATCCCCGGCCTGATTACGGGGGGTTATGACACTGCCACGCATCCAGAGATATTTACCATACACAAATAGCATTAAAGCGGTGTTCATGCGCAGGATTGACCATCCCGCCGCGCCCGTCGCTGGCGCATCTGTTCGAACAGGCATACGGCCACTGCCGCGCCTACGTTGAGCGACTCGATTCCGCTGGCCATGGGGATGGTCACGGTTTCGGTGGCGCGCGCGAGCAAGGGAGCGGATACGCCTTGCCCTTCGGCGCCGAAAAGCCAGGCCACGGGGCCGGTGAGGTCGACGTGATAAAGCTCGCGCGCGCCGGTCGTCGGGCTGGTGGCAAGCGCTTTGCCGGGGAAAGCATCCAGCAATGCCAGGGCGTCGGCCTGCTCGATGATGGACAGGCGAAAGTGCGCGCCCATGCCGGCGCGTAATACCTTGGGCGACCAGGCCTGGGCGCAGCCCGGGGTCAGCCAGAGCGCATTGATGCCCGCGGCTGCGCTGCTGCGGAGTATGCCGCCAAGATTGCCGGGGTCTTGCACCGCATCGAGAATGACGACCGAGCCTGCCGCGCGTTCCGCCGCCGGAGGCGATGGAGATGGAATGGCGATGCGGGCCAGAATGCCCGTCGGGGTCTCGACCGTGGCAATGCGCGCGAACAGCGCGTCCGGCACGCACAATGGCTCCAGCGCCGCGGGCAAACGGGCCAGCAAGCTGGCGATTTCCGCACGCTTGCTGCCGCTCATCGACACGCACACTTCGGCGGGCAGGATACCGGCATCGAGCATGCAGCCGAGCAGATGGGGGCCATCGAGCAAGGTTTGGCCCAGTTTGCGGCGCTCGCGGGCGCTCTCCCCCAGCGCGGCGAGCAGTTTGATCCGGGGATTGTCCCGCGAGCTGATGAACAGCATGTCACACCGCGCGTCCGGTCTGAATCTTCCCGCGCGCCTCCCGGCGGCGCAAGGTTTGTCCCGGCACTTCCTGCGCCTTTGCCGCTTCGCCTGTCTCTGAATAGCTGTCCATATCTGGCATATTATTCCGTTTATAAATCATTGGTGACGCGAAGATGAGCCGCAGACAGTACAAGGGTACGGCAAGGCGAAGTCGACAAAGTCACCGGTGATTTAGAAATGGAATTAGAGCATTGTTTTAACGGGAACTGTTCAAACCCCGAGGCCAAAGGTTGCCGCGGTAGCGGTCAGTGTTACCAGCACCAGCACGGCATCGAGGCGGCGGCCAAGCCGGGTCATCGCGAGCTGGACATTTTCCTTCTCGCCCTGACGCGCCGCCTCGCATAGTTGCGACCATGCGCCCACGACCGCGCTGGCGAACACGACGATCGCCGCCGTGCCAGTGACCGCCATCAATTGCCACGCAAGCGGGGGATCGCCGATCCGGGTATCGAGCAGGCGAAACATGCCGGAGGCGAAAATCAGCGCGATCGCAATGCGGGAAAGGGAGAAGAACCGCGCCAGCACCTCCCTCCAGATGCCGAGCGTCAGCGCGGAAGGCGCAAGGCAGACCCGGATGAACACCATGCCTCCCACCCAGAACACGATGCCGGTCAGGTGA
>JAISRR010000117.1 GCA_031273565.1 Zoogloeaceae bacterium
TGATGAGAAAACTCATCCATGTCGCCTTCGGTGTCCTCAAATCCCGCACACCATTTGACCCCACCCTCCATGGCGCTTGACGGGGATAACAGTATCTACCTTGCGCCGCAGGTCAACGAGGGCGGTATCGTAGATCCCGCCCTGCCTGCCGTCATTCCCTTGCAGGGGAATGACGGTGTTTGCAGCCAGGGTATCGGAGTCGGTTAAATGCGATTGCGCTGTCACCCTGATGAAGACGGTACTCCGCCCCCTGTCCTCTGATGTAGAATCCCCCTTCTTTCTTGCCTCCGCCTCACAATGGATTTAATCGCCCGCGTCAGTCGACATTTTGAAGACAGCATCCGCGTAAAACAGGATGCGCTGGAATTGCTTGCGCCGCCACTGGCCGCCGCTTGCGAGATCATGACCCGTACACTGCTGGGTGACGGGCGCATTCTCGCCTGCGGCAACGGCGGTTCCGCCGCCGACGCGCAGCATTTCGCCGCCGAACTGGTCGGGCGCTTCGAGGCTGAACGGCAGGAGTTGGCCGCCATCGCGCTCACTACCGATACCTCCATCCTCACCGCCGTTGCCAACGATTACGGGTTCCGCGACATTTTTTCCCGTCAGGTGCGCGCGCTGGGTCGCGCGGGCGATGTCCTGCTGGCGATTTCCACTTCCGGCAATTCCGGCAACGTGATCGAGGCCATCAACGCCGCCCAGACGCAGGACATGCAGATTATTGCCCTCACCGGTCACGATGGCGGGCAGATCGCCGCATTGCTGCGCGACGAGGATATTCACCTCTGCGTGCCCGCCGAGCGCACAGCCCGCATTCAGGAAGTTCACCTTTTAATGATTCACTGTCTGTGCGATGGCATCGACAGCCTTTTACTGGGAGTCGAAGAATGATGCACCCCTCCAGAACCCTGCGTCGCGTCTGCCTCGCGCTGGCCCTCGCCGCTGCCCTGCCCGCCTTGCAGGGTTGTTTCGGCATCGCGCTGGTCGGCGCCACCACCGGCGTGCTGGCGGTCGCCGACCGACGCTCCATCGGCGCGCAGACCGACGATCAGGCCATTGAACTGAAGGCGGCCGCACGCCTTTCCAAATCCCTGAAAGAGGTCAGCCACGTCAATTTCACCAGCTACAACCGTCGCGTGCTGATTACCGGCGAGGCCCCCAACGAAACCGTCAAGGCGCAGATTGCCGAAGAAGCGATCCGCATCGAAAACGTGCAGGGCGTTCTGAACGAAATGGTCATTGCGGGCAACAGCAGCTTTGCCTCGCGCAGCAACGATTCCTACATCACCTCCAAGGTCAAGGCGCGCTTCATCGACGCCGACCGGTTTTCCGCCAATCATGTGAAAGTCGTCACCGAGGCGGGCGTGGTGTTCCTGCTCGGCATCGTCAACAGCCGCGAAGCCCAGGAGGCCGTGCAGATCGCCCGCACCACCTCCGGCGTGCAGAAGGTCGTCAATGTCCTGCATGTGGAAAGCGACGCGGAAATCAAACGCATCGAGAACAGCCTCGCCAATTCCGCCACTTCCAACAAATAAACCGCCATGAGTGGATTGCTGTTCATCGTCGCCGCGCCTTCGGGTGCGGGCAAGACCACGCTGGTGCATCGCCTGCTCGCGCAGAAGCCGGACATCGCGCTTTCCATTTCCTGCACGACCCGCGCCCCGCGTCCGAACGAGGTCGACGGGCGCGACTATCATTTTCTTGACGCTGCGCGCTTTCAGCGCATGATCGAGGCCGGGGATTTTCTCGAATGGGCGCAGGTGCACGGCAATTTTTACGGCACCTCCCGCCGTTTTATCGAAGATGCGCGCGACACAGGCCGCGACGTGCTGCTGGAAATCGACTGGCAGGGCGCGGCGCAGGTGCGCAAGGTCTTTCCCGACGCCATCGGCGTGTTCATCCTGCCGCCCTCGCTGGACGCCCTGGCAGCGCGTTTGCATGACCGCGCTTCCGACAGCGCCGATGTCATTGCCCGGCGTCTGGCGGCGGCGCGCGAGGAAATGCGCCATGCCGGGGACTTCAGCTATGTTATTATTAACGACGATCTGGATGCGGCGCTCGCCCAGTTCGTGAGTATCGTGGAAGCCGCCCGACTGGAGTTCCTGAACCAGAAAAAACGGCATCCCGACCTGTTTCATCATTTGATATCCGCATAAACCACCTGTTCTGAAAGTCGCATCATGGCCCGCATTACTGTCGAAGATTGTCTGAAAAACATCCCCAACCGCTTTGAGATGACCCTCTCCGCCGCGCACCGCGCGCGGCAACTGGCTTCCGGCTCCACCCCTCTGGTCACGGACGAAAAGGACAAGCCAACCGTGATTGCCCTGCGCGAAATCGCAGCCGCCAAGGTCGGCAAGGAAGTCCTGAACCGCGGGCAAGCCTGAGCGCCCCGGATCGGAAAGCACAACGGGCGCTGACATGGACGACGGTTCCCCTGCTCCCGATTCCCCGCCTGTCGTCGAATCCGAAACCAAACGCGAATCCGGGCATCCGTTTTACGCCCTTTCCCCCGACGATCCGTCCTATCAGACCTTCATCGCCAGCCTGGATTATCTGGGCGGCGAAGATATCGCCCGCATCAGGGACGCCATCTCTTACGCCGATCAGGCGCACGCCAATCAGGTGCGCTTTTCCGGCGAACCCTATGTTACCCACCCGCTCGCCGTCGCCAGCGTCGTCGCGGCCTGGCGTATGGACGCCGATGCCGTGTGCGCCGCCCTGCTGCACGATGTGCTGGAAGACACCGGCGCGGCCAAGGCCGATCTTGCCGAACGCTTCAATCCCGCCATCGCCGAACTGGTCGACGGCCTTTCCAAGCTCGACAAAATCGAGTTTTCTTCCTATCGCGAGGCGCAGGCGGAAAATTTTCGCAAAATGCTGCTGGCCATGGCGCGTGACTTGCGCGTGGTGCTCATCAAGCTCGCCGACCGGTATCACAATCTTTCCACCATGTCCGCCATCCGCCCGGACAAACGCCGTCGCATCGCCCGCGAAACGCTGGAAATTTACGCCCCCATCGCCAACCGCCTGGGGCTGAACAAGATGTTCCGGGATTTGCAGGATACTTCCTTCTGCCTCATCCACCCCATGCGCGCGCGGGTGCTCGCCCGCGCCGTCGCCGCCTATCAGGGCAACAACAAGGAACTCATCACCCGTATCCAGGACAACATCCTGCACAAAATGCAGGAAGTCGGCGTGACGGCGCAAGTATTCGGACGCGAAAAAAGCCTCTATTCCATCTACATCAAAATGGTGGAAAAACACCGCGCTTTTGCGCAGATTCAGGATATTTACGGCTTTCGCGTCATTCTTGCCGACATTCCCGGTTGCTATCTGGCGCTGGGCGCGTTGCACGCGCTCTACAAACCCGTGCCCGGCAAATTCAAGGATTACATCGCCATTCCCAAGGCCAACGGTTACCAATCCCTGCATACCACCCTGATCGGTCCGACGGGCATGCCGCTGGAAGTGCAGTTACGCACCGAGGAAATGCACCATGTCGCCCAGGAAGGCGTGGCGGCGCACTGGCTGTACAAGGACGCCGTGCACAGCGGCGCGGATTTGCAGATTCGCACCCACAAATGGCTGCATTCCCTGCTGGAAATGCAAAGCGGCGATTCCTCGGAATTTTTCGAGAACGTCAAGATCGACCTGTTCCCGGACGATGTTTACGTCTTCACGCCCAAGGGACTCATCATCTCCCTGCCGCAAGGGGCCACCCCCGTGGATATGGCCTACGCCATTCACACGGACATCGGCAACCGCTGCCTTGCCGTCCGCATCAACCACGAACTCGCCCCCCTGCGCTCGGAACTCCAGAATGGCGATCTGGTGGAAATCATCACCGCCGCGCACGCCAACCCCAACCCGGCCTGGCTTTCCTACGTCAAGACCGGACGCGCCCGAAGCCGCATCCGGCATTTTCTGCGCACCGTGCATAACGAGGAATCCGCCGCGCTGGGCGAACAATTACTCAATCAGGAACTCATCAGTCTGGGCGTCGATCCGGCAAGCGTTCCCGCCACCGCCTGGGAGCACCTCATCAAGGCTTCCGGCAACCATTCCATCAAGGATGTATTTACCGACATCGGCCTTGGCAAGCGTCTTGCCCCCGTCGCCGCCCGCCGCCTGCTGGCGGATGATACCGTGACCGTACCCACCAGATCCGGCACGCTGGTCATTCGCGGCGCGGAGGGCATGGCGATCCAGCTGGCCAACTGCTGCCAGCCCATCCCCGGCGACCCCATCATCGGCTCCATCAAAAAGGGACAGGGACTGGTCGTGCATACCCACGACTGCCCGGTCATCCGTAAATCCCGGAAGCATGAACCGCACAAATGGATTGACGTGGAATGGGAACCCGCCCCCGGCCACCTTTTCGATGTCCGCATCGCCATCGAAGTCAAGAGCGCCAGAGGCATATTGGGACAGGTCGCGTCGGCCATTTCCAATTCCGGCTCCAACATCGAAAACGTCACCATGGAAGGCGACACGGAAAAACAGTTCAATCACCTGCATTTCGTTATCCAGGTCAGCTCACGCTCGCATCTCGCGCAGGTCATGCACAATCTGCGCCGCATTCACAACGTCATCCGCATCAACCGCATTCACCACCCGGAGCACAAGGCATGAACATCCTGATTCTGGGCGCAGGCGTCATCGGCACGACCAGCGCATGGTATCTGCGTCAGGCCGGACACGAAGTCACCGTTCTGGAACGCCGCGAAGCCGCCGCGCTGGAAACCAGCTTCGCCAACGGCGGTCAGATTTCCGTTTCGCACGCCGAACCCTGGGCCAATCCGCACGCCATCCCGCAGGCGCTCGCCTGGCTGGGACGCGAGGACGCGCCGCTGCTTTTTCGCCTGCGCCCGCACGACCTGCCGCTGCTGCGCTGGTCGCTCGCTTTCCTCGGCAACTGCCTGCCGGGTCGCACCCGCGACAACATCCGCGCCATCGTTCGCCTCGCCCTCTACAGCCGCGCCCAACTGCAACACCTGCGCCAGCATTTGAGCAAAGCCGCAAACACAGACTTCAACACGGAATACGATGGCCTGCAAAAAGGCATCCTGCACATCTACACCGACCGCGAAGCGTTTAAACACGCCCTCGAAACCGCCCGGTTAATGCAGAACTATGGTCTGGAACGCGAACCCATCGACGCGCAAACCTGCGTCGCCATCGAACCGGCGCTCGCCCCCGCCCGCGACCAGCTCGCAGGCGGCGACTACACGCCCACCGACGAATCCGGCGACGCGCATCGCTTTACGCAGGCGCTCGCCGCCCGCGCCGCCGCAGCCGGGGTGGAATTTCATTACAACGCGCCCGCCGCCGAACTGGAACTTCAGGGGCGCAGGGTGCAGGGCGTCACCCTGAAAGATGGTCGCCGCTTCAAGGCGGATGCCTGCGTGCTCGCGCTGGGCAGCTATTCCGCCCCTTTCATGCGCCCCTACGGTGTTTATCTGCCGGTTTATCCGGCCAAAGGCTATTCCGCCACGCTGGAACTTGAAGCCGGCGCGCCCGCGCCCGGCGTCAGCCTCACCGACGACGCCCACAAGCTCGTCTTCTCCCGCCTGGGCAACCGCCTGCGCGTCGCCGGCACGGCGGAATTCAACGGCTTCAATCTCGACCTCAACCCGACGCGCTGTCAGGCGATTCTTCATCGCGTGCGACAGCTTTTCCCCGACCTGCGTTTTTCCGGCGACCCGCATTTCTGGTGCGGTCTAAGACCCGCCACCCCGTCCAACGTCCCCCTGATCGGTCAAAGCCAGCTCCCCGGCCTGTGGCTCAACACCGGCCACGGCACCCTGGGCTGGACAATGGCCTGCGGCTCAGCCGCCGCCCTCGCCGATTTGATGTCAGGGCAACGTCCGGCTGCGGATTTCCCGTTTTTGTAAAAGACGGCCAGGAACAAAAAACGGGGCTTGCCTCCAATGTTGTTGACATAGCCCGCCTTATCGCTGAAATGCCTTAAACCGGGCGTAAACCCTGTCTTCTGCCCCCTGGTGAACTACGCCCCCAGCGCGTGCTTCAAGGAAACCACGTCTTCCCCGGAAGCTTCGATGATGGTTTTCATGGAGTCGGCGTCGATGATTCCCAGCAGACGCGCTTTGTCACCTTCGTCCACGGTGTCGCTGTGCCAGGATGCCACAGTGTTGGCGATCTTGTTGGCGACATAGAGCACGTCTGAAAGCGTTTTTTCCGCCCCGATCTCCCTGTCCTGCTCGTGTTCCTGTACGGCGATCAGTACCGCTTCGGGCTGACCCAGAGCGGAAAGCAGCGCGTGACCGATGTTGTCGTGCCAGCCGATCAGCAGGGAGAACAGATCTTCCCTGTTATTGACGAGTTCGGGGAAATGCGCGGCGCGGGAAAGCAGGTAGAACGCGCCAATGTCATGCACCATGCCGGCGAACATCGCCTCGTCACCATTGATTCTGGCCCACTTCGTCGCCAGCACCCGGCACAGGGCTGCGACATGGGCGGTGTGTTCCCACAACCGCCGGGACAAATCCGCGAAAACCTGCATTTGCCGGGACTGGATCAATTGTTCCATCGCCACGGCGAAGGAGACCGTACGCACGGCTTCCATGCCGACCCGCACGATGGCCGTCCTGACATCGGCCACGACGCGACCGGAAGGATTCATGGCGACAGAATTGGCCATGCGGATGATTTTGGCGCTCATGAGCGGTTCAACGCCAATCAGTCGGGCCAGTTGCTCGGCATTCAGGTTGGGATTTTTCAGCGCGGTACGCACCCTGAACGTGACATCCAGAAATGTGGGGAAGGACACTTCGTCACCGGAAAGGTCACGGGCGATGTCTTCGAGAATCTTGAACGTAATCTGACTGCTCATTGTAAAACGAACTCCGGTTTGAACCTCCGCCCGCAAGAAAGGCGCGAAGTTTGAGACCCCGCATCAACAGCCGGGGGTTGCGACCATGGCAACCCGGAAGGAGAGAGAAACGCCTTCCGGGTTCGTGTTAAGCGACCGGCATGAATGCCGGTCGCCACAGACTGCTGACAAACCGCCTTGTCCCCGCCGATTTGCCCGGACGGATTGAGGCAGGATAGGTTCAGGTAGGGCGCGCTCTCCGAGCGCGCCGCAGGTTAACGCAGGTCAACGACGGCGGTTTCTTCGATGTCGCCCTGCCTTTGCGCCGCAACAACGTTGTGGCAGTTTCTACGATGCTCCCTGCCACAATCGCATCACGATACGTTCAGTACGAAAATCCGGCTTTGTCAGCAATCCGGAGCGACGCCTGTCGCCAACTGCTTGCTGGCGAAAACAGCTCGAAATGTGTGATTTTAGTATCCTCGCGCTTGCATGCCTACGCTTTTTTCCGATATGGTCGTTTTGCCCGACTTGTTGCGGCGGGCAAAGCGCAATAACATGCAACCATTCTCTGGTTTTATCATTGGATCCTGCCCATGTTTTCAAAATCCCTGGCGATGCTGGCGCTCGCCGCCCTCTTCTGCCCGCCCGCCCTCGCCCTGCCCACCGCCGATGAACCCGGCTCCCCGCCCCGGACGACCGAACCATCCCGCGCCACCGAACCGCCCCAGGCGACCGAACTGAACAGTCGCACCATCTTTCAGGTCTTGCTGGGTGAAATCGCCCTGCAACGAGGCGATCCGGGCATCGCTGCCGCCGCTTATCAGGATCTGGCGCGCAACACCCGGGATGTCCGTGTATTGCAACGCGCCGTGGAAATCAGCGCCGCTGTCCAGCAGTATGACCAGGCGTTGGAACTTCTGGAACGCTGGACGCAACTCGCGCCCGACGATGAGGCGCAAATACAGATGCGGCTCAACCTGCTGCTGGCTTCCGGGCGCATTGCGGAACTAGAAGAGCCGATCGTCGATCTGTTGAAATCCGACCCCGATCAACTGTCTGCCAATTTCCTGAGCCTGACCCGCCTGTTCGCCCAGCACCCGGACAAACCCGCCATGCGCAATCTCTTCGCCCGTCTGGCGGCGCGCTATCCCGATCTGGCGGAAGCGCATTACATTCTGGCCGTGGCCGCCGCCGGTACGCAACAGCGCGATCTCGCCCACGCAGAACTCACCCGTGCACAAGCGCTGAAGCCGGACTGGGAAGCGCCGCTGCTCTTCCGGGGCGAAATGTTCCTGCAAGCCACCACTCCCGGCGCGGTCGATCCCGACCTGGCCGCGCAGACCATCGGGCAACTGGGCGCTTACCTGAAACGCAAGCCGGAATCCCGGGAGGTGCGCCTGCAACTGGCGCGTGTGCTGATTGCAGCCCGCCAATACCAGCTCGCCCGTCAGGAATTCGACCACCTGCTGGCCGATAATCCCGACAATCCGGGCATCATCTATCCCGTGGCCATGCTTGCCCTGCAGGAAAAGGATTTTGACACCGCGCGCCGCCTGTTCGCCCGCCTGCTGGAACTGCCTTTTCCCGATCAGGGCGCGGTGCGCTTTTTCCTCGGACAAACGGAAGAGGAATCGGGTAACACGGATCAGGCGCTGGCGTATTACAAGCTGATACAGCCCGGCGCGCATTATTTTTCCGCCCGCCAGCGGGCTGCCTATCTGCTCTTTAAATCCGACCGTCTGCAAGAAGCGCGCGCCTTGTTGAAGGCGAGCACGGCACGCACCGCAAGCGAAAAAACCACCCTGATCCTGCTCGAAGCGCAACTGTTGCGCGAAGCCGAACTGCATGCGGAAACCTACGCGCTGCTGGAGAGCGCCCTGCAACAACAGCCGGAAGACAAGGAGTTGCTCTACGACACGGCGATGGCTGCCGAAAAACTGAGCAAACTCGCCGACATGGAGCGCCACCTGAAAAAGCTGATCAAGCTAAGCCCGGATAACGCGCACGCCTACAACGCGCTGGGCTATTCCCTCGCCGACCGCAACCTGCGCCTGCCCGAAGCCTATATCCTGATCAGCAAGGCGAGCGAACTCGCGCCGCAAGACCCCTACATCATGGACAGTCTGGGCTGGGTGTTGTATCGCCAGGGCAAGCCCAAACAAGCCCTGAAAGCGTTGGAGACCGCATACAGCATCAAGAATGATCCAGAAATCGCCGCGCACATGGGCGAAGTGCTGTGGCGGCTCGGACGCCAGGAAGAAGCTCGCGAATTGTTGCAAAAAGCCGCCACCGCCTCGCCCGATAACGTCACCCTGCAAGCCACGCTGAAAAAACTCATGCCATGAAACCACTCTTCAGCCTTCTGACCGCGAGCATGCTTTCGGCATGCATCGTGCCGTCCGCCCCCGGCGTGCGTTCAGACAGCAACGCGAGTGGAGCGGGGGCGCGTGTAAATTGCTGGAAAGCGACGGAAACGGCAAAGAACAATGTTTTTGCGTTCACCGCCCGTTTCAATCTCACCCTCGCGCAACGTCCCCAGGAAAAAACCGAACGGCAATTTTCCGGGAGGCTGGTATGGCGACGCGACGCGGCAGGCGATCATCTGATTATCTCTGACCCTCTGGGCCGGGGCATTGCCGCGCTCACCCATCCCGTCGATGGCAATTTCCTGCTGCAACTGACCGATGGCAGCCAGCGCGAAGCGGCAGACCCGGAACAATTGCTCGCTGAAACGCTCGGCGTGCCCTTGCCGCTCGCTGAACTGGCCGCCTGGGTCGCCGCCTGTCCCGGCCCCGGCGCGCTGGTCGAAGCAGACGCCGCCGGACGCCCCTGGCGCGTCCGCGAATCCGGCTGGCTGATGATGTACCGCTACGCGGACGAAAGCGCCTTGCGCCCCGTACGCCTCGACGCCAGTCTGGAAAGCGTCCTCAAATTGCGTCTGGCGTTCGAAAGCTGGGAGTAAATGCCTGAATGGGCGCGTTGAACAACGCTATGAACCACAATTCCGGCGATGACTGGAACTGGCAGCGTCGCTGGCCTGCGCCCGCCAAGATCAATCTTTTCCTGCACGTCGTCGGACGGCGCGATGACGGTTATCACCTGCTGCAAACCCTGTTCCGTTTTCTCGATTACGGCGACAGCCTGCAATTTTTCCCACGCGACGATGGCAAAGTCACGCTCACAACGCCGCTTCCCGGCGTGCCGCCGGAAAACAACCTCTGCGTGCGAGCGGCGCGCCTGCTGCAAGCGGAAACCGGATGCAATTACGGCGTGGGCATCGCACTTGAAAAACGCCTGCCTCTGGGCGGCGGACTCGGCGGCGGCAGCTCCGACGCCGCCACGACCTTGCTCGCCTTGAATCATCTCTGGCAGTTGAAACTCGACCGCGCCCGCCTGCAAGCGCTGGCGCTCACGCTGGGCGCGGACGTGCCGGTCTTTGTGTTCGGGCAAAACGCCTTCGCCGAAGGCGTGGGCGAGCGTCTCACCGCCCTTTCATTGCCGGACGCCTGGTATCTGTTGCTCGTGCCGCCCGTCGCCGCGCCCACCGCCCGCATCTTCGCCGCGCCCGACCTCTGCCGCGACACGCCCCGAATGCGTGTTGCCGACTGGCAACCCGGTCAGGGTCACAACGATCTGGAACCCGTTGCCGCCGCCCTCTATCCGAAAATCGCCGAATGCCTTGCCTGGCTGCGATCCCGCACAGGCGAAGCCGCCAGCCGCATGAGCGGCTCCGGCGCTTCTGTCTTCGCCGAATGTCCGAATGAAAAAAGCGCCCGCGCACTCGCCGCTGAACTGCCCGTCGGCTGGCGCGGCGAAGTCGTGCGCGGCCTGCCCGCGCATCCGCTGGCGGCGCTTTAACGACCTTGACCCCCCGGAGCATCACCATGAAATTGCTGGATCGTCTGACGCCACCGACCGGCGTCGTATTTTTCCATTCCCCAAAAAATGCCTGATTTCATCACCCTTGCTCCTCAGGGACGCCGACAAACCCTGGAATATGCCTGGGTGGGCGTTGCCGACGCCCATGCCCCGGTCTGCGTGTTTTTGCATGAAGGACTGGGATGCGTCGCCCTCTGGCGGCAATTTCCGGCGCGGCTCTGTGCGCGGCTCGGTCTGCGCGGTCTGGTCTATTCGCGCTTTGCCTACGGCGCATCCACTCCGCGCCCGCATGACGAGCCTTTTCCCCGTGATTACCTGCATCGGGAAGCCGTCGATGTCCTGCCCGCCCTGCTGACGGCGCTGGATATCCGGCAACCCTGGCTTCTGGGACACAGCGACGGCGGCAGCATCGCGCTCATCGCCGCCGCGCGTAACGCGCCCGCCCTCTCCGGCATCATCACCCTCGCGCCGCATTATTTCGTGGAAGACGCCTGTCTGACCGGTATTCGCCGCGCCAGAGACGCCTACGAGCGGGGCACGCTGCGGCAGAAGCTCGCCAAATATCATCACGACGTGGATTCAGCGTTTTATGGCTGGTGCAACGCCTGGCTCGACCCGGCGCGCCACGATTGGTCGATCGAAGCCGAACTCCCGAACATCGCCTGCCCGACGTTGGCCATGCAGGGCGTCGAGGATGAATACGCCGCTTCGCTCGCGCAAATCGAAGGCATCCAGCGTCAGTCCCCACACACGGCATTGCACCCGCTACCCGGCTGCGACCACAACCCGCACCTGCGCCAACCGGAACTTGTCATTGAGGCCATCGCGGCGTTCATGGGGGAGACCGCTCCGATTGCCGGTGGTCTCAGCACAGCGTCCGACTGAGGCTCCAGAAAAATTGCCTTGTGCCGGACTTTGCAGCGTCGCGGAAGAAGGGAGAAAAAAACAGGTGAATAGCATCCCGACTGGAATGATCATCAACAATGCCCCGGAAAACCGCCCCGGTTTTTTCAAGGAAAAACAGACATGAACAATGTACCTGATAACCGTATGGCGTATAGGGTCGGCAGCACACCTCATGTTCCGCACGGCAAAAAGCCGCGCGCCCCGTCCGGCATGGCGCACCGGTATCCGGCAACCGACTTGCCCTTTCTCCGCTCCGTGGGCACAATCCCGGCCTATGCAGCCATTTGACCTCATCATCGTCGGCGGCGGGCTGACCGGGACTTCTCTGGCGGCAGCCCTGCGCGAAAGCCGTTTGCGGATCGCCCTGATCGAAGCGCAGGCGTCGCCTGCCCTGCCCCTGTCCGCCGAAGCGTGGGATTCCCGCGTCTATGCCATCAGCCCGGCCAATGCCGCTTTTTTGGCGCGCATCGGGGTTTGGGCGCACCTTGATCCCGAACGCATGGCAGCCGTTCGCCAGATGCGGGTACAGGGAGATCGCGGTGGTTCGCTGACTTTTTCCGCGTTCGAGACAGGCGTGCAGGAACTGGCCTGGATTATGGAATCCTCGCTCATCGCCCGCGAACTCCGGGAAGGCATCAAGCGTCAGGCCAATCTCACCCGCTTTTGCCCGGCTGCGCCGCTGACGCTGGACATCGGCGAGAACGCGGCGACGCTCACGCTGAAAGACGGTCAGACGCTCACCGCCAGACTCGTGGTCGGGGCGGATGGACGCGATTCCTGGGTGCGCCAGCAAACCCGCCTGACGGTCAGCGACCAGCCTTATCGCACACAGGGCGTCGTCGCCAATTTCACGACGGAAAAACCGCATCGCGGCACGGCATGGCAATGGTTTCGTGACGATGGCGCGCTGGCCTGGCTGCCGCTGCCGGGCAAACGCATTTCCATTGTCTGGTCTACGCCCGACGACCACGCGGCGACACTGCTCGCCCTGTCGCCGGAAGCCCTGGCGGAACGGGTCGCCGAGGCGGGCGGGCATCTGCTCGGCAAGCTCGCCCCGCTCACGCCTGCCGCCGCCTTTCCGCTCCGGCTGATCCGCGTGCCACGCACTGTCGCGCCCCGGCTGGCGCTGGCAGGCGACGCGGCGCACGGCATTCACCCCCTTTCCGGGCATGGCGTCAATCTGGGTTTTCAGGATACAGAGGCGCTTGCCCATCTGCTGAACGCCGCCCCGCCCTGGCAGGACATCGGCGAAGCGCGTTTTCTGGAACGTTTTCAGCGCGCGCGCAAGGAAGAAACACTGCTGTTGCAAAGCGCCACCGACGCCATCGCCCGCCTGTTTGACGCCCGCGCCCCCGCCGCGCCGCTGTTTTCCCGTCTGGCCAATTTCGGCCTGACGCTGACCGACCGCGCCCTGCCCCTGAAAAACCTGCTGGCGCGTTACGCGCTCGGCGCGTTGTAGTTTACATGCTGACATGGACGCGCGGGCAAGCGCGTCTATAATCACCTTTTTATCCTACCCAAGGAAACCCCTCCATGTTCAAGAAAAAATTCGTGCTGGCGCTGATCGCCGCACTGGGCTTCGCAGTTTTCACGCCCTTTCTTCTGGCGCAGGCCGACAAAAATTCGCCGGAAGAAAAGGTCAAACAGACTGCGGAAAAAATCCTGAACGCGCAGATTGACAGCGTGCACAAGGCGGGTTATCTGGGCTTGTACGAGTTGTATATCGACGGACAGATTTATTACACCGACGAGAAAGTCAGCGTCCTGATTGCGGGCCGTTTGTTCGACACCAAAAACATGACCAATGTCACCGAGGCAAGGCTCGAAAAACTTTCCACCATCAAATTCGCCGACCTACCCACGGCGCAGGCCATCAAACAGGTGCGCGGCAACGGCAAGCGCGTGCTGGCGACCATTGAAGACCCCAATTGCGGCTATTGCAAACGGCTTGCGCGGGATCTGCTCAAGCTCGACAACGTGACCCTGTACACCTTCCTCTACCCCCTGCTTTCCGAGGATTCAGACAAAAAATCCCGTCAAATCTGGTGCGCGTCCGACAGAGCCAAAGCCTGGAATGACTGGATGGTCAGCGACATAACACCCGTCGGCAGGGATGATTGCGACACCAGCGCCATCGACCGCAATATCGCGCTCTCGCAAAAGCTGAATATCCGTGGCACGCCCACCCTGTTTTTCGCCGACGGCTCGCGCGTCCCCGGAGCGATGCCGCTCGACGCCATCGAACAAAAGCTCAACAGCATTAAATAAAACCCGCCGTTTCAGGGGACGGAGGACAGAAGACTGAAGGTTTGCGGCGCGTAGCGCCGTTGTAAACCCCACGAAGGCGAAGCCGCCGGTAACTGAACTGTCCTCTGTCTTCTGTCATCTGGACAGCACGAAGGTCGTGCGCTTCGAGAGTTCCTTCAGCGTCCTCGCGCCGACATAGGTGCACGCCGAGCGTACGCCGCCGAGGATCTCCTGCAAGGTGTTCTCGACCGGGCCGCGGTAGTCGAGCAGGACTTCCTTGCCTTCCGAGGCGCGGTAACCGGCGACGCCGCCGGCGTACTTGTTCATCGCCTC
>JAISRR010000145.1 GCA_031273565.1 Zoogloeaceae bacterium
CCATTCGCCGCCATCTGAAATTAGGGGAAAACGAACGCCTCGTAACCGGCATTGCCCTGGGCCACGCCGACCCGGACGCGCCGGAAAATCGCCTCGTCACAGAACGCGAACCGGTCACGGCTTTTACCGATTTTTACGGGTTTTGATGGGCGAGATGGACGCCATCTGTTCGGCGGACAGCGCCGTACTCTCCGTCAGATAACCCGCGCAAAATGCCGCGCCGTCATCCTGTATGAGCCAGTCGCGGTCACCGGGGGGGCGGAGCAGGTGGCGGAAATTGCGCTGACGCAGGGAAGCGCGCAGGGGCGGGCGGCAAAAGCGCAGGTCGGCGATGTCGATCAGACCCGGTTCGCCTTCCGGCGTCAGCACCACGTTGCCGAGATGCAGGGAACGGAAATAAATGCCGTCTTCGTGCAGCCGGGCGACGAAGCGACCTAATTGCTGCGCCAGTTCGGTATGCGCGTGGGGCGCGTCGGGCGTCTGCGCCGCGATGATCCGGCGCAGGGTTTCGCCTGCCAATGGGCGGTAATGCACGGCGTCGCGGGCGATGTCGGCAATGCGGTAGGCGGCGATGACTTCCGGGCATTTGATGTTGCGCGCCTTCAGTTCCCGGATGTTATCGACAAAGCAGCAGGCGTAGGGATGGAAGAGCGCGGAAGAAAACAGGCGTTTGCGACGAAACAGTTTGAATATCGTGCCGTCGGCAAGACGGAGCACCTTGTCGCCGAAGCTGTCAGCCTCCAATACCGTTGCCCCGACACGCAAGTTCTGGTAGCGGTCGAAATCAAGCGCCTGTAGCGTGGAATGGAACATGGAGAAGGTATCAATCGGGGAAAGGCGGACTATAGCAGAGAGAAGAAAACAGGGGCTGGAAAACCGGATGCCGCTGTCAGGAGATTTACCCGAATTCAGACGAAACAGGTATGATCCGACAGGATTGATCAACCACTATGCCAGAAGGCAGAAAGGATGCATACGAAATGGGATACGACGATTCTGGAATCAAGCTCAGTAATATTGAATATTTCCCCGGGTATACCATCACCCGGCATTTGGGGCTGGTGCAGGGCAGTACGGTACGCGCCAAGCATGTGGGGCGCGACATCATGGCGGGTCTGAAAAACATTGTCGGCGGTGAACTCAAGGGATATACCGAGTTGCTGAATGAATCCCGTCAGGAGGCGATCAACCGCATGGTTGCCCAGGCGCAGGCCGTGGGCGCCAACGCGGTGATCAATGTGCGCTTCAGTACCGCGAATATCGCGGCGGGTGCGGCGGAACTTCTGGCTTACGGCACCGCAGTCGTGCTGGAGCAGCGGGGGTAAAAATGGGCGATTTTATTGCGCTTATCATTGCCTTTATCCTGCTGGTTGTGGGCTTTGTGTTCGGCTCGATTGGTCAGAGCCGACATTACCGCTCCATCAGAACACGCGAAAACCGTTTGCGCCACATTCTCATCTTCAACGAAAAAATGCCGCCGACACAGTATGCTGGACAGGAATTTTCGCTGGTTTGCGGTTCCGTCATCATGGGCAGTGATTATTTCCGGCAGGTGATTGCCGGGTTGAAGGGTCTGTTTGGCGGTCGCCTGACCAGTTTTGAATCCATGCTGGACAGGGGACGCCGCGAAGCCATTTTGCGCATGAAGGAAGAAGCGGAACGCATGGGCGCCAATGCCATTTTCAATGTGCGTCTGGAAACCAGCACCCTGGCTTTTTCGCAGCAGGGCAACCGGAGCGGCAGGCAAGGTCTGGCCTGCGCGGAACTGCTTGCTTATGGCACCGCCTGGCGTGCGCCTGTTGACGCAAAGGTTGGCAGGACGCAGGACGTATGACGAAGCGGGCTTGAACGGGATGAGCAGCTATTCCAACCCAGAGGTTCCGCATGAAGTGAATGTGAGCGAAAAAACGCCGCTGCGTGATTTTTTGCGACTTTCTCTGGGGGTGTGCCTGTTGGCGGTCGCGGTGGTGGTGGTGATTTTTTTCGCGGCGCGCCTGTTCGCGCCGAGCATTCCTTTTCGTTATGAAGCGGCGTTAAGCGATGTGGTATTGCAAAAGTTGACCCGCGATGACGCCGCACCCGCCTGCCGGAGAAAGGCGGAGGCGGCGCTGCAAACGCTGGCGGATGATCTGGCGCGAACGATGGCGCTCCCGGAGGAGATGAGTATCCATGTGCATTTGAGTCAGGATTCCGAACCCAACGCTTTTGCGACTCTGGGCGGCAATGTCATTATCCATCAGGGCTTGCTGAATCATCTCCAGTCGGAAAACGCCCTCGCCATGGTGTTGGCGCATGAAATCGCCCACATCAAACACCGCGACCCGATTGTTTCCATCGGTGGCGGCGTTGCGGTCGCCGTGTTGTTCAGCGCCCTGATCGGCAATTCCGATGGCGGCGCGCTGGTCGCCTGGGCCATCGGATTGACGCAGATGTCTTTTTCGCGGGAGCAGGAAAGCGCCGCCGATGACGCGGCGCTCGCGGCATTGAAAGCACACTATGGTTACACCAACGGCGCGGACGGATTTTTCACCTATATTACAAAGGAATATCCTGAAATTGCCCGGATTCCCGCGTTTCTGAGCACCCATCCCACGCCGCCGGAACGGATCAAACATATCCAGTCCGGCTTTGCCCTCACACCGCCAATCCTGACGCCATTGCCAGAGGCGTTGAAGTGTCAGGTTGAGGCATCAGGGAACGGGAATCCGTGATGGCAGGGCAGGGCGCAGAGGGCTGGCAGGATGGCTGGCTGGCGGTTGCGCGGCGGGTGGAGAGTCCAAATTTCGGCTTGCGTCCGGCGGGAACCAGGGTTTCGCTCGTCGTGCTGCACAACATCAGTCTGCCGCCGGAAGAATTCGGCGGGGCGTATGTGGAAGATTTTTTCACCAATCGCCTGAATCCCGCAGCGCATCCCTATTTTGCCGAAATTGCCGGGGTGGAGGTTTCAGCCCATTTTTTCGTGCGCCGCGACGGTGAAATCGTGCAATTCGTGAGCGCCGACGCACGCGCCTGGCACGCCGGACGCTCGTCCTGGCAAGGGCGGGAAAATTGCAACGATTATTCCATCGGCGTTGAACTGGAAGGCAGCGATTGCCAGCCCTTTACACCCGCCCAATATGCCGCCCTGTGGTCGCTGCTGGAAGCCATCCGTGTCGCTTATCCGGTTGTCGCCGTTGCCGGGCACGAGCATATTGCGCCGGGTCGCAAGAGCGACCCCGGCCCTTGTTTCGACTGGCGGTCGCTGGCGACGCGCTTCCCTCAATTGGCCTTGCCGGAAGCCGTGGCGAAGTAAGCGCCCATGCGCCGCACGGCCTCTTTCAGACGGTCGAGTTCGGTGCTGTAGGCAAAGCGCACATGGCGCTCCGGCTGATGCCTGCCGAAATCCAGCCCCGGCGTAATGGCGACGCCGGTCGCTTCCAGCAGCCTGGTTGCGAATTTGAAGCTGTCGTCGGTCAGGGCGCTGCAATCGCACCACAGGTAAAACGCGCCTTGCGGCTTTGCCGCCAGTCTGAATCCCAGCTTTTCCAACGCCGGCGCAAGGTAATCGCGACGCTCGCGCAGAATGGCGCGCCGCGCTTCCAGAATGGCGATGGTTTCCGGCTGAAAGGCGGCCAGGGCAGCGTATTGCGCCGGGGTGGAAGCCGCAATAAACAGGTTTTGCGCCAGTTTTTCCACCGCACGCAGATAAGGTTCCGGCACGACCAGCCAGCCCAACCGCCAGCCGGTCATCTGGAAATATTTGGAAAAGCTGTTGACCACCCAGATGTCCTCGCCTGCCGCCAACGCCGTCGGACAGTCGGTTTCGTAGGAAAGTCCGTGGTAAATCTCGTCGACCAGAAAATGCCCGCCGTTTTTGCTGCTTCTGCGGCGTACGGCGTCGGCCAGATCAGCGATTTCCGCCGCCGAGAGCAGCGCGCCGGTGGGATTGGCAGGGCTGGCGGTGATGAGGCCGCAGGTGCGTCCGTCCCAGTATTGGGCGACATGCGCCGGGGTCAGTTGAAAATTGTTCTCCGTACCGACGGGAATGCCGACGGCTTCGCCTTCGAATGCCCGGATAAAATGACGATTGCACGGATAGCCGGGATCGGTCAGCAGCCAGCGGCTCCCCGGTTCGGTCAGGCAGGCGAGGGCGATGGTCAGCGCCCCGGACGCGCCTGCGGTCACAACGATGCGACGCGCCGGAACGTCCACGGCGTAGCGCGTCCGGTAAAAATCCGCGATGGCCTGTCGCAATTCCGGCAAGCCCAACGCCGGGGTGTAGAAGGTCTTGCCAGCCGCCAGCGCCGCCTGCCCCGCCCGAATGATGGGGTCCGGCGTGGGAAAATCGGGTTCGCCCACTTCCATATGCACGATATCCCGCCCCGTGGCTTCCAACGTTTGGGCACGGGCCAGTAGTTCCATCACATGAAAGGGCGCGATGTCGCGGGTGCGGTTGGCGACGGGAAACGAGACGGGCATGGTCGGGCGGCAGAAAATGGAGAAGACGTGATTTTACGCTTCTTTTATTTCTGTCTTGACAGAAATAAAAGAAATACTATACTGCCGTTCATGCAACTCACACCAATCACTGAACGTTTCATTCTGCACTGGGGAGAAATGGGCGCGCGCTGGGGCGTCAATCGCACCGTGGCGCAGATTCATGCCTTGCTGTATCTGGCCGAAGCGCCTCTGGCGGCGGACGAGATTGCGGAAACCCTGTCGGTTGCCCGCTCCAATGTCAGCAACAGCCTGAAGGAACTGCTGGCGTGGCGGCTGGTGAAAGTGACGCACCTGATGGGCGACCGGCGTGACCATTTTGAAACTTCCAGGGATGTCTGGGAGTTGTTCAAGCTGATTGTCGAAGGTCGCAAGCAGCGCGAGGTGGAGCCGACGCTGGCGGTGCTCGGTGACTATCTGGCCAGTCCCGACATGGCGCTGGAAACGCCGGGGGCGCAGCAACGCATCCGGGAGACGCAGGAATTCATCCAGGTGTTGACCATCTGGGCGGACGAGATGCTGCGCCAAGACCCGGAAACGCTGATGAAGGTGCTGAAAATGGGCGCCAAAATCCGCGATTTTGTACGGGGCGGGTAGGGCAGGAAAGAACCCGGCTTGCGCCACTGCCATTGCGGGCGGTTTTTTTAACCGCCTTTTTTAAACGGCAAGTATTTCTGTTTTTACTGAAATTACAGACTGAAAGGACGGAAACATGCAAACGCAAATTTACCCGCTGGAATTCCTCTACGACGGTCAGTGCGCCATCTGCCGCTTCGACGTGGCGAACCTGCGTCGTCGTGACGCGCAACATCGTCTGGTGTTCATCGACATCACCGCCCCGGATTTCGACCCTGCGCCTTATGGTCGCAGCAAGGAGGCATTGCTGGCGCGTATCGCCGCCCGCCGCGCCGATGGCGTTATCGTGGAAGGGCCGGAGGTGTTTCGCCTGGCGCTGGCGGCAATCGGTTTCGGCGGGTTGGTCGCGCCGACCCGCTGGCCGGTTTTTCGCCGGATTGCCGAATATGCCTATGCCTGGTTCGCCCGCCATCGTGTGACGCTCTCCTGCCGCTTCGGTGGCATTTTCGCCCGCCTCACGCCCGCCTGCGAAGATGGCGTTTGCCGCATTCCCCAACGCTGAATCAGGAGGCTTTCATCATGAATATCCTGCTTTGTGGCGCGGATGGCTTTCTCGGTCGCGCCATTGCCAATCGTCTTGAACAGGCCGGACATCGGGTAATCCGGGGCGTGCATCACCCGCGTCAGGCGGATGATATCGCCATCGACTACCGCCGCGATCTGGAACCGGAAATCTGGTTGCCCCGCTTGCGGGACGTGGATGGCGTCGTTAACGCCGTGGGCATTCTGCGCGAACGGCAACCGGGGGATTTTGAGCGTATTCACCATCGCGCGCCCGTCGCCCTGTTTCGTGCCTGCGCTGCGGCGGGCGTGCGGCGGGTCGTACAGATTTCCGCCCTGGGCATTTCGGAAGCGACGCCTTATTTGCGCAGCAAACAGGCTGCCGACGCCGCCTTGCTGGAATGCATCCCCGGCGGAGCCTGTCGCGCGACGGTGCTGCGTCCCACCTTGATTTTCGGGCAGGAGGGTGCGTCGACCACATTTTTCATGGCGCAGGCCAGTTTGCCGCTGCTCTTCATCCCCCAGGGCGCGGGCAAGGTGCAGCCGGTGCATGTCGATGACGTGACGACGGCGGTGCTCAGGGCGCTGGAATTGTCTGCGGATTCAGACGCCAGCCAAACCAACAGCCGCGTCATCAATTTCCCCGGCCCGCGCGCGCTGACCTATGCAGAATGGCTGGAAACTTACCGGCAACTGATGGGGCTTGCGCCCGCCCTGCATCTGCCCGTTCCAGCCTTTGTCATGGCGATGACCGCGCGACTGGCGGAATTTTCCCGCCGCTCCCTGTTGTGTCGGGATACCTGGACGATGCTGACGCAAGGGAATTGCGCCGACGCCAAAGACGGCATGGCGTTGACAGGGCATCCCCTGCGCGACCCGGCGGCGTTCGCGCCGCCCGAATCCGCCGCTGCCTTGCGTCTGAACGCGCTGGCGTTCTGGCGGCGACCTTTGCTGTTGGGCGTGCTGGCGGCAATCTGGTTCCTGAGCGCGCTGGTTTCCGTAGGCTTATTCCCGCTGGAAGAAAGCCTCGCGCTGCTGGCGCCCTTTGGCCTTGCGGGAAATACCGCGCTTGTCGTACTGGGCGCGGCAATCGGTCTCGATGTCGTCATGGGGGTGATGACGTTATGGCGTCCGGGGCGAAGGCTCTGGCTGGCGCAATTCGCCCTGATCATCGGCTACACCCTGCTCATTGGCTGGCGCTTGCCGGAGTTTCTGCTGCATCCCTTTGGCCCCATGCTCAAAAATCTGGCGGTAATGGCGCTGCTCGTTCAACTTTATGCCGAGGAGTCCCGGCCATGAATACCTATCTGATGATCAAATGGCTGCACATTCTTTCTTCTGTGCTCATGGTCGGCACGGGTTTTGGCACCGCCTTTTACCTGTTTTTTGTCAATCGCAGCCGCAATGTGGAAGCGATTGCCGAAGTCAGCCGCCTGGTTGTCCGCGCCGACACATGGTTTACCACGCCCGCCATCATCTTCCAGCCGCTTTCCGGCTTGTGGTTGATGCATGAAGCGGGCTGGACACTGCAAACAGGCTGGATTTTCATTTCTTTCGCGCTGTTCTTTCTCGCCGGAGCCTGCTGGTTGCCCGTCGTCTGGCTGCAACTCAGGCTGCGCAACATGGCCCGAAGCGCGCGCGACGAACAACAGCCGCTACCGCAGCAGTACTGGCGTATCGCCCGCATCTGGGAAATGCTCGGCTACCCGGCCTTCATCGCGGTGACGGCCATCTTTTTCCTGATGGTGAATAAACCGTTTTGAGCGCCGCTTGCGCCGGGCAAGCCGGTCATTTCAGGGCGTCTGGGTTGCTGGAACTACGGTATTCGTGGTCGCAGCCGGTCTTTCCTGAACGGGGATGAAGACTTCACCCGGCTTAATCATGCCCAGCTCAAAACGCGCCCGTTCCTCGATGGCGTCGTAGCCGGTTTTCAGGTCGCGCACTTCGGCGTCCAGCCCGGCATTGCGTAATTCAAGCTGGCGGGTTCTGGCCTTGTGCTGATGGAGTTGACGGTCGTATTCCCATACCTTCAGCCAGCCGCCCTTGCCAAACCAGAGCGGTTGCTGGAGCAGGATGCAGAGAGCAAAAAGGGCGACAGTAAGCCAGCGCATGACAGAAGAAGAAAACCCGGTGAAATGAACGCATCAACCGGGAGTTTGTATCACTTAACGCAAATTATAGAAAGTCTCTCGACCGGGATAGGAGGCGATATCGCCCAAATCTTCCTCGATACGCAACAATTGATTGTATTTGGCGATGCGGTCAGAACGGGAAAGCGAGCCGGTTTTGATCTGTCCGGCATTGAGTCCCACGGCGATGTCGGCGATGGCGCTGTCTTCGGTTTCGCCGGAACGGTGCGAAATCACGGCGGTGTAACCGGCGCGCTTGGCCATTTCCACAGCGGCGAAAGTCTCCGACAGGGTGCCGATCTGGTTGATTTTAATCAGAATGGAATTGGCGATGCCCTTCTGGATGCCTTCTTTCAGGATGCGGGTGTTGGTCACGAAGAGGTCGTCGCCGACAATCTGCGTTTTTTTGCCCAGGCGTTCGGTCAGGAGCTTCCAGCCCGCCCAATCGCCTTCGGCCATGCCGTCTTCAATGGAAACGACGGGGAACTGGTTCACCAGATTTTCCAGATAATCCACGAACTGCGTGGCGGAAAGTTGCAGCTTTTCGCCGGACAGATGGTATTTGCCATCCTTGTAGAATTCGGAGGCGGCGCAGTCGAGCGCGAGCAGCACATCCTTGCCGGGCACATAGCCCGCCTGCTCGGTGGCCTGGATGATGAGCTGGATGGCTTCGGCGTGGCTGCCCAGATTGGGCGCGAAGCCGCCTTCGTCGCCCACGGCGGTGGAAAAGCCTTTTTTATCCAGCAGCTTTTTCAGCGCGTGGAACACTTCCGCGCCCGTGCGCAGGGCTTCGCGGAAGGTGTTGGCGCCGACCGGCATAATCATGAATTCCTGAATGTCCAGACTGTTGTTGGCGTGCGCGCCGCCGTTGATGATGTTCATCATGGGAACCGGCATCTGCATCGGCCCCATGCCGCCAAAATAGCGGTAAAGCGGCAGGCCGGATTCTTCGGC
>JAISRR010000146.1 GCA_031273565.1 Zoogloeaceae bacterium
CAGGCCGATCATGTTCTCCGGGTTGATGACGTGCAGCAACACATTCAGGGGCGGCGCGGAACCGAAAACACGATAAGGCCGATCCGTAATATCGGGAATAACGACCTTGCGTCCCGCCATATCGGTGAGCGTCAGGGGATTGGCGGGCGGCGTGGCTTTGGTCGCGGCGGTAGCGGGGTTGCCATGCGCTTCATTTTGGGGCGCGTTATGTTGTCCGCCATGTTGGGCGAAAATGGGGGAGGCGTTGCAACAGAGCGCAAGGCCCAGCGCGACAAACAGGGATTTTGCGTGTGGAAAAGACATTCTGGCTCCTTCGTTTTTCAGGTGTCACCGACTATTATGCACAAGAAAATATAACTATACGCCTGTATAGCAAATGCTGTGCCAGAGTTATGATATTGTCCGGGAATATACGATTGCGCCAGCGGTTGCGCCGTTTTTACAGGATGTTTGCGGGCGTTCAGGCGGAAGAGGGGGCTTTCGGGAAATTCATTATGTATCGTTAACTACAATGGTTGTCGTAAACCCTTCAATCCGGGGCCATCGCGCCCCGCTGCGCTTAGAGCCTGTTTGCGATCTTTCCAATACATGCGGGGGAGCAACCACCCCGTCAGGCTTCGCCTGCCACCCCTCCAAAGGAGGGGAATGAGGGGTGGGCTGCGCCTGCCACCCCTCCAAAGGAGGGGAATGAGGTTGTCTCGGGGAATTCCCCTCCTCTGGAGGGGTGCCCCGAAGGGGCGGGGTGGTGGGTTTTGCAACGCCAGAGAACCGTAAAAGTTTGTCGGTTTTTTATGCTCGATGATTGAACGCCTGCGATCGCCCTGGCTTCCTACAGGGAAGGAAGATCGCAAACAGGTTCTTACGGTTCCCGCGCGAAAGAAACCGCGATGACAACTTCCATTTTGCGCGGGGGTTTTTCCATCGGGGTGGTGCGGGCGGCTTTCAGGGCGCTTTCGTCGAGCAGGGCATGGCCGCTGCTGCGTTGCACCCGGAGCGAATCGGCTTCGATGTGACCGTCTTCGGTAAGCACAAAGCGGATGACCGGGTTGCCGGTGTAGGCGCTGCGGCGGGCTTCCGGGGGATAGGTCAGGCGGGCTTCGAGCGCCTTTTTGAGACCGGCCAGATAGCGGCGAATGGCGTGGGCTTCGATTTCCTGTTGAGAGAGGCGCAGTTGCTCACGCGCTTCCGCCATGCCGCTCTGGCTGGGCGCGTTGTCCGCCGTGGGGGTTGGCGTCGGGAGCTGGCTTTCCGTCGGGGCGGTTTCCGCCGAAAGCGGTTCGGCGTTTCGGGGCGTGGCCTCATTGGGGGGCGAAGGGGGCGGCAGGGCGGATGTGGGATCGTTGTCCGCGTCGATGGCCTGATTCTGTTGGGGGTGCGGCGTAACGCTGGCGTGGGGCGGGGTTTTGGGCGCGGGTCTCTGGCGGGGTTGGGCGGCGGGCGGCGGGGTGGAGGTTTGGGCTTCCCAGTCGACGTCCGCGCCCGCTTCCTGTTTTGCCATCTGGCGATCCGCGACCATGCCCAGCACTTCCACCATCAACTGTTCGCGCTGTTTTGTTTCCATTCCGGCCTGCCACCAGTGCCACGCCTGCCAGCCCGCCAGCCAGGGCAGGGTGTGCAGGGCGATGGAAAAGAGAAACGCGCGGGTCAAGCCCCAACGCGGCGTAAGCAGCGGCGCATTCTGGTCATGTGCCACCGCGTCACCGCTCCCCGGATGTCTGTAACGCGACGCGGGTAAACCCCAGTTGTTTCAGCACATCCGCCACGCCGATAAAATGCTGGAGTTCCACGGCGCGGTCAGCGCGCAGCGTGAAGGCGGTTTCGCGTTCCAGAGGCGCAAGGCGGGTTTTTAACTGTTCCGCGTCCACGGCTTCATCCTGATAGTAGATGATGCCTTTCGCGTCGAGCGTAATCGTCTGTTCCGGCGCTTTGGGGGCGGGTTCGCTGGCAGCGGCCTGGGGCAGGTTGACGGGAATGCGACCACTGGCGATGAAGCTGGAAGTGGTCAGCACGATGGTCAGCAGCACGAGCATGATGTCGATGAAGGGAATCATGTTCATGCTCTCGAATGGACGCTCATCCACGCGCGATCTCCCATTCAAGGGTGATGACTTTGGCCTTGCGCAGGAGCGCGTTGTAGCAGACAACGGCCACCAGCGCCACGAACAGACCGGCGGCGGTGGCTTTCAGGGCCAAGGCCAGCCCGGTCATGATGGACGCCGTGCCGATGGAAGCGTCTACCCCCATCCGGTGAAAGGTCAGCATGATGCTGAACACCGTGCCCAGCAATCCCAGATAGGGCGCGTTGCTGGCGATGGAGGCGATGACGAACAGGCGGCGCGTCAGCACAAGTTCCAGCCGTTTGATGTCGCCCACTTTCGCGGCGTCAAGCCGATGGTAAAAAGACCAGCGCTCAATCGCGATGGCGACCACGACTACATTCAGGAAGCCCAGAAGCCCGAGTACGCCGTAATCGACCAGCGCGGCCAACCAGTTCATGTCCATCCAGTTCTCCTTTGGCCTGTCAGAACAGATACGCCGCCTGCACCCAGATTCTGGGCGTCTGGTGGCGGGTGTCGCTTTGCGGGCGTTCATTGCCCAGTTTCCAGGCGGCGGAGGCGTCCAGCCGCCAGTGTTCGCTGGCCCAGGCCGCGCCAATACCGGCGGCGCTCAGGCTGCGGTGATTTTTGCCATCATCCCACGCCTTGTGATTGAACTGGATGCGACCATGATCGACAAAGGTGGAAAGCTGCCATTGCGGGGTGAGCGCGTAGCGTAGTTCCAGATTGCCCACCCAGCCATCGTCGCCCTGCGCTTCGCCTTGCGGGTAGGCGCGCACGCCGTACATGCCGCCCAGCCCCATCTTTTCGGAACCATCCAGATTGCCGTCCGCCCATTGCCCGCGCAAGCGCAGAAAGAGGCTGAACCGGTCATTCAGGCGTTGCAGGCGCACGAGCGTCGGGGCAATGACATTGAAACTGCCGTGCGTGCGGGCAGTCAGGGCGTCGATCGCGCGTTCTTCCGCGCCCAGGGCGAGTTTGCCGTGTCGCCAACTGACGGCAAAGCTGGTGACGCCGCCGCCCAGGAAACTATCGCGGGCGTTGCCTTCCAGAGAAAGCGCGGTGACCTGCGCGCGTTTCTTTTCGCGGGTGCCGAAAAGATCCATTTCATCGGTCAAACGCCTGCGCTCATATTGCAAGCGGGTATTCAACCAGAATTTACGGCTGACGATGAGCGGCTGGTTTACGAACACGCTGCGGGTGTGGGTAGTGCCGTGGGCTTCCAGGTCTTCAAAATCCTTGCCCAGTTCGTATTCCATATAGGAATACCCCGCGCCCAGGCTGGTGCCCCAGGGACCCAGCGGCAGTTCGTAGGCGAACTGGTAATAAAGCTGGTCTTCGCGGGTGCCCAATACGCGCAGGTCTGCCCGGTCGCCCAGTCCCAGAGGGCTGTTGACCCCCAGACTGGCGGTCAGCCGGTCTGCGCCGGTGAAACGGTTGCCGCTGTTGTCGTATTCCAGACGCCCGAAGAAGCGGGGGGCGGCGTCCAGCCCGACCGCAAGACGGGTCGTGCCCACTTCGTTGCCGGGGCGCAGGGTGGCGTGGGTTTCGACCCCGGCGCGTTCGTTCATCAGCAGCAGGGCGCGTTCCAGCGCGTCGGCCTGCGCGACCGCGCCCTGTTCCAGACGACGGAGCGGAGCCAGCGCCGCCTCCCGCAATCCCGCGTTGTTGCGGACTTCAATGGCGTCATAACGCCCTTCCAGCACGATGATTTCCACCGTGCCCTGTTCGATGGTCTGCGCGGGCACATAGGCGCGCGCCAGCAGGTAGCCCCGGTCACGATAAAGGCGCGTCAGACGGGCGGCGGCGTTTTGCAATTCGCCCAGGCTCAGGGTCTGGCCGTTGAAGTCAGAGAGTTGCGCCAGCAGTTCATCTGTAGCGATGACGCTGTTGCCGCTGATTTTGAAGCGGCCCACCTGCACCGTCTGCCCGCCGGAAGCGGCTTCTTCCGGCGCGGCCTCCTCCGGCAATTGCAAATCCAGCGTGCGTTCCGGCGGCAGGGAAAGGGGCGCCTGCTGCAATTCACGCAGGGATTGCCCGGCATCCGGCGCAATCTGGGCGCTCGCTGCCGGGGGCAGAAGACAGAGGACGGAAGACAGAAGACTGTACTGTAGGCGGCGGCACAGCCGCCGGGAGGGGGTGGAAGGCATTGCGGTGTTCCTTTTTGTCATGAAATACGGTTTTCAGAAGACAGATGACAGAAGATGGAGGACAGTCAGTTACCGGCGGCTCTGCCGCCGCGTGAATTACTGTCTTCTGTCCTCCGTCTTCAGTTCTCCGACCGGCAAGGTAATGCCGCCGTCGATGACCTCGTAAGGCTGGTCGGGTTCGCGTCGGGCCATCTGGCTGACCTGATCGCTCAGATTGCGGGTCAGTTCCTGACGCTCGATCTCGCCTTGCAACTGTCCCGCGTCGGGGGGCTGTGTCCCGCGATGCGCCTGTTCGGGCGATGATTCGGCGGCATTCAACGGGCTGGCGGCGAAACTCAGGAACAGCGCCAGCAACAAGGTTTTGAGGTTTGCTTTCATCATGAAATGAACTCCGGTTTGAGATAAATAAATTCCCCTCCTCGGATGAGGTGAGGCGGGGTGATTCCCCTCCTCTGGAGGGGTGCCCCGAAGGGGCGGGGTGGTCGCGGCCTTCCAGATTATCGCTTCCATCAAACGCCGCCTGTGCCCCCCAACCACCCCGTCAGGCTTCGCCTGCCACCCCTCCAAAGGAGGGGAATTGGGGTCGGGCTTCGCCTGCCACCCCTCCAAAGGAGGGGAATGGGACGAGGCGGGGAGATTCCCCTCCTCTGGAGGGGTGCCCCGCAGGGGCGGGGTGGTCGCGGCCTTCCAGATTACCGTCTCCGTCAAACGCCGCCTGTGCCCCCCAACCACCCCGTCAGGCTTCGC
>JAISRR010000159.1 GCA_031273565.1 Zoogloeaceae bacterium
TTGCTTGCTTGCTTGCTTGCTTGCTTGCTTGCTTGCTTGCTTGCTTGCTTGCTTGCTTGCTTGCTTGCAAAATTATTGGTGGCATTCTGGAAATGTCAAGTATAAAAGTCATGATTTCATCAACCCTATTGAAATAACGGAATGTATTATGCCCAGCAATATTATATATGCCATAAGAGTTTGCGGGGATTTCCCTGAAAAGATGCGGGGATTTCCCTGAAAAGAGACATTTCTTGTCATCCACATGCCGCATAAAGGATGAAAAGCTTGGCCACGGCGTGCCGCGCTCCTGCAACACGGCGTCGTAGCCGGTGAGTGGTGGCACGGTGTGGGGTTCCAGCCAGGATTTGCCGGGGTTGTAGGCGAAGCCGGGGTCGATGCCTTTGGGGACGCGAACCTCGCGCGGGTTGCTGCCGGTTTTGCCGACGATTCGGGTTTCCCACTCGGTCGGGGGGCTCTGTCCGGGCTGTCTTTGCCCTGTTTTTCCCATTCTCGCCGCCCTGCCCGCGCTCGCTGCCCAGTACGCCTGGGTGCAACAACTGCCCGTGCGCTGGATGCGCGATCTGGACATCTACCTTGTCGGCATTGGCGCACTCCTGCAGGAATCCACCGAACGCCTGAAAAACGGCATGCGCGCCCGCATCGACGGCAGCGCGGGAACGGTCTCAGAGGTCAGATAAACAGGGGTGGGCAAAGCCGCCCCTGATATTCAATTGTGCTGCTCATTGCCGTATTTCCGGCACCCGCAGGCGTTTCTCCAGTGTCCGCAGGCGTTTTTCCTGTTGCGTGGTTTCTGCGTCCACCGCCTGAACTTCTGCCGCAAATCGCGCCATCTGGCGGGGAGAAATCAGGCATCCGGCTTCGTCGCGCAGGTATTCGCTGACATTGGCGGCGAGGTTTTCGGCTTTTTGTCGCAGGCGCTCGCGCAGGGCGCGACCCAATCGGGTCAGGCGGCGGGCGGGAATATCGCCGATCAGGGCGGCAAGGTCGGCTTCCATGTCCCATTCCAGATTGCGGAAAACGAAATTCAGGCTTTCCGCGAAATCGACGTTACCGCTGATCTGTGCCTGTTGCAGCAGGCGCTCGCTGTCGGTAAAGAGCAGGAAGGGCGCGGCGGGTGGCAGGGTGATGCTGACCGCCGCCGCTTCATCGCTTTCCGTATGCGCCTGAAAACGCCCCGTATCGGTGACGATAAAGCCCAGACGCCAGGGGCCGCCTTGCAGGGTCAGGGTTTGTCCGGCGAAAGACGTCAGGCGCGCCCGCGCCCAACTCGCGTTGTCGAGCAGGTGGTTGAGCGCGAAGACGAGCGGGGCCTTGAGCATGGGGGGAGGGTGGGTTGCGCTTAAAACTTGTAACCCCGGTGCAGGGCAACAACGCCGAAGCACAGATTGAAGTATTCGACTTTTTCCAGCCCCACGGATTCCATGATGCCTTTCAGGGTTTCCTGATCGGGGTGCATGCGGATGGACTCGGCGAGGTACTGGTAACTGGGCGCGTCCTTCGTAATCAGTTGCCCGATCTTCGGGATGACCTTGAAGGAATAGAGGTCGTAGAGGGGCGCCAGCGGTTTCCAGATGCTTGAGAATTCCAGCACCAGAAGCCGCCCGCCGGGTTTCAACACCCGGTACATTTCGGCCAGCGCCTTGTCCTTGTGGGTCATGTTTCTAAGGCCGAAAGAAACACTGACGCAATCAAAGCTGTCATCCTTGAACGGAATGCATTCGGCGTTGCATTGCGCGGCGGGCACGGGATGCCCCTTGTCGAGCAGGCGATCACGACCGCGCGTCAGCATGGCGTTGTTGATGTCGGTCAGCACCACCATGCCGCGCTTGCCTGCCCGTTTGGAAAACGCCAGCGACAGATCGCCAGTGCCGCCCGCGATGTCGAGCACGCGAGCGCCTTCGCGCACGCCGCTTTGGGCGATGGTAAACCGCTTCCAGAGCCGGTGCAGACCCGCCGACATCAGGTCGTTCATCAGGTCGTAGCGGTCGGCGACAGAATCAAACACTTCCGCGACTTTTTTTTCCTTGTCATCTTCGTTGACTTGTTGAAAACCGAAATGGGTGGTCAGGCTGTCACTGTCGCTCATGGTTGAATACTTTATGCTCATGTGAAAGGAAAAAAGGTACAGGAATTCAGACGCGCCGACGCGTCTACTTGTAACTCTTGTAACTGACGATTTCGAAATCCAGCCCACGTTGCCACAGCTTCTCCAGGATAACGCGCTGGATACTGTCTCCCTGCGCCAGAGAGAGACTGCGTTGGGAGCGATACATGCCAACGGGCAGCACCAGAGTGGGCGGCGTTTTCGTTGTTTCAAAACCGGGCAGCAGGAGAATACGCAGATAAGGCTCGCCTGCGCCTTGCAGGAGGTCTTCGGGACGCACGGCTCCGGCCTGGGGAACGCCGGGGAACATGGTAACCCCCATGTGCAGGCAGTCTTCGTTGGTATCCTGCATCAGCCAGCGGACTTCGCCGAGCAAATAATGCGGCGACCCGTTCTGAGACAACGCCACCAATTGACCATGCGCGACTTGCTGACCGGAAAGGGGACGGGCAAGCCGGAAACCGTTGGCGGAATAGTTGACGATATTCCACACGCTGGTCGGGAAGGTACTGGTCTGGGGCGGACGCCACCTTCCTGTTGCGGCAATGGCGTCCACCGTATCGAAGTTCTGCCGCAGACTGCCAAGGGGGGAGAGACCCGGTGTCCCAAACGCACCCGGTTGCCTGAATTCCTCGCCGGAGACAGCCCGGTGGATGTGTTCGAAACTGCTGCACAGTCTGGCCTGACCATGCTCTGCGCTGTGACGCCGAAAACGACGGGGGCTGGCAGATAATCCCCAGGGCGCCGAGAGCCTGGTGAGTAACCTGCAGGCGTGCCCCGTACTGGTATCGCCCAGATTCAGCGGTTTCAACTGGGCGGGATCAACGGACTTGTGTTTGAGCATCTCGTGCGTTTCGCTGATCTGGGCGGTCAGCCCGAAGGTATCGAGATGACGGGCGTTGTCACTCGCCATACTGTTGGAGGCGGGATGCAGAGGTTTGTCCTGCTCCAGATCAATGATAAAAGGCGGAATTTCCAGCACGGATTCCACGGGAAAAATGGAAACATGTGATGCCCAGAGCGTGGCCCAGTGGCGAATCAGGAGCTGGTCGCGCACGTCATAACTGTAAGGATTGGTGATGTCGACCAGCAACAGCGCGACATAGAGGTTTGTGCAATTGGTGGCGGCTTGCTCGCCTTCGAGCGTATCCATGACCTGCTTGTCGGCCAGATCACGCTGTTCCGCCTCGGCGTAATAGTGATGAACCTCCTGCCAGGCGCCGGGCGGCAACGCCTGGCGGGCATAATAGTGCTCACAGACGAACAGGCTTGCATAGTAGAGACCGCGATACAGCGTCAGCGCCAGCGAACGGGTGAATTCCGCATCCTTGTTGCCGTGAGGCGCGCCCTTGATAAATTGCGCGCAATCGCCATAGCCGTGGTGCATCTTGCGCAGGGTTTCAGTAATCTGCAGAAAAATGGCCTCGCTGCGGTCTATCAGCGGCAGGGGTTTGTCGCGGCAAAGGGGAACCAGTTCCTTCATGGCGGCGTGCAGGGGAGGACGTAACTGCTCAAGGACATCCAGATAAATGTCGCGACCGGGCGGATGCGCCCGCAGGCTGTCCAGCATTTTCTGGATATGAGTGAGCGCTGCTGGCGGCGTGGCGAGCGACAAGCGGGTAACCAGACGTGTTCCGGTCGCCAGACTGTCGATGATCTGTTCGAAAGATTCCGCGTTCGCGCTCATGATCTCAGAGTAGCACTCTTTCTATGCCGCCGTTGCTGGCTTTCGCCACATAGTCGGCCATCCAGTTTTCACCAAGCAGATACCGCGCCATCTCCACAACAATATAGTCGGCTTTTACGGTCGTATCATCGACATCATGGCGATAACGTGAAAGCCCCTGCAGACAGGACGGGCAAGCCGTCAATATTTTAACCCGACCGGCAAAACCATCGCCATGTAATTTTTTGCACCCTTGTTCGATTTCACCCTGTTTTCTGAAACGCACCTGGGTGGAAACATCCGGGCGGGTGACGGCGAGTGTGCCGGATTCGCCGCAGCAACGGTCGGAAAGCGGGACATCCTGCGCCATCAACTCGCTCGCTACCTTGACACCGGAATAAACTTTCATCGGCGTATGACAGGGGTCGTGATAGAGATAGCGCATGCCTTCCGGCGCCTGACGCAGACGCACCCCCTTTTCCAGCAAATACTCATGGATATCCAGCAGACGGCAGCCGGGGAAGATTTTTCCGAATTCGTATTTTTGCAACTGATCCATGCAGGTGCCGCAGGAAACAATCACCGTCTTGATGTCGAGGTAATTCAGGGTATTGGCGACCCGGTGGAAAAGCACCCGGTTGTCGGTGGTGATCTTCTGGCTCCTGTTGCGCTCGCCAGCGGCGGCCTGCGGGTAGCCGCAGCACAGATAGCCGGGCGGCAGCACCGTAATCGCGCCGGTTTCATGGAGCATGGCCTGGGTCGCGAGACCCACCTGGCTGAACAGACGCTCAGAGCCGCAACCGGGAAAATAGAACACGGCATCGGATTCTTCCGTGCTCTTTTGCGGATTGCGGATGACCGGAATGACAAAATTGTCCTCAATGTCCAGAAGCGCGCGCGATGTCCGCCGGGGCAGTCCGCCGGGCATGGGTTTATTGATGAAATGGACGATTTGCGCCTTGATTTCAGGTTGTCCCAGGGTGGCAGGCGGATGTTTGACGGACGCCTGAATCAGCCCCAGATACTTGCCGAAGCGATACCCCAGACGCTGCGCTTTGTAGCCCCAGATGATCATGAATTGACGCATCAGCTTGATTGTGCCGGGGTCTTTCAGCGTCAGAAACGCCATTGCGGTCGCCGCGCCCAAAGAAAACTTTTTCTTGCCCAGTTTTTTCAGGAAGGTGCGCATGGCGATGGTCACATCGCCAAAATCAATGTCCACCGGGCAGGGATTGAAACACTTGTGGCAGACCGTGCAATGGTCGGCCACATCGTTGAATTCGTCGAAGTGCATCAGGCTGATGCCGCGCCGGGTCTGTTCCTCGTACAGAAAGGCCTCAATCAAAAGGCTGACTGCGAGAATCTTGTTTCTTGGGCTGTAGAGCAGGTTGGCGCGCGGCACATGGGTAGAGCAAACCGGCTTGCATTTACCGCAGCGCAGGCAGTTCTTGACCATGTGGGAAATGCGCCCCGCCTCCGATTGCTCCATGATGAGCGATTCAACCCCCAGCAGCGAAAACGACGGCGTGTAGGCGTTGGCGAGATTGCCGCCCGCCATGAGCTTGCCCTTGTTGAAATGGCCTTCCGGGTCGACTTTTGCCTTGTAATCCCGAAAAGGCTGGATTTCCGCCTCGGAGAGAAATTCAAGCTTGGTAATGCCAATGCCATGCTCACCGGAAATCACGCCATCGAGCGAGCGCGCCAGCGTCATGATGCGTTCCACCGCCCGGTTGGCGGTTTGCAGCATCGCGTAATTGTCGGAATTCACCGGGATATTGGTGTGCACATTGCCGTCGCCTGCATGCATGTGCAGCGCCACGAACACCCGGCCACGCAGCACTTCCTGCTGCACCGCGTCCAGTTTTTCGGAGAGCGGGCGGAACACCGGGCCGTTGAAAATGAATTCCAGCGGCTCTTTCAATTCCTTTTTCCAGGACACCCGAACCGAATAATCCTGCAAGCGGTGAAAGAGCGTCGGCCGGGCGGCCTTGTTGGTCAGCTCGTCCGCCACGATGCCGAATTCGGCAAAGCGCGGCTCGGCAGCGGAGAGTGGCAGATCGAGGTTATCCAGCATCCAGCGCCAGCGCGCCCGCACAGTGGCGACATGCTCCTGCGCCTGTTCGCGCCGCTCGCCGATCAGCTCCTCCCTGGGGAGCTTGCTATCGCCCACATTCACCGGCAGGTCGCCTTGCAGGAAGGTCGTGAGCGCGTCGCAGAGCGCGAGCTTGTTTTCAATGGACAGCTCGATGTTGATGCGCTCCACGCCGTCGCAATACTCGCCCATGCGCGGCAGGGGAATCACCACATCCTCGTTCACCTTGAAGGCGTTGGTGTGGCGGGAAATGGCGGCGGTGCGCGAACGGTCGAGCCAGAATTTTTTGCGCGTCTCCGGCGTAACGGCAACAAAACCCTCCGCGCTCCGGATATTCGCCATGCGCACCACTTCCGAGGCGGCAGTCATCACCGCGTTCTCGTCGTGACCCACGATGTCGCCAATCAGCACCATTTTGGGACGCCCGTGCCGCTTGGCTTTGGTGGCGTAACCCACGGCCTTGACGTAACGCTCGTCCATGTGTTCCAGCCCGGCCAACTGCACGCCCGCCGTGTGTCCCTTGCCACCCGGTTTGAAGTAATCGGTAATTTCAACGATGGATGGCACCGCCTCGCGCACCTGACCAAAAAACTCCAGACAGACGGTGCGCGTCACCGGCGGCATTTTGTGCAGCACCCAGCGGGCGGCGACGATAATGCCGTCGGTGCCTTCTTTCTGCACGCCGGGCACGCCGCCCAGAAATTTGTCGGTCACATCCTTGCCCAGACCCACCTTGCGACAACGCGCGCCGGGCAGGGTGAGGATTTCCTCGCTGACGGGTTGTTTGCCGTCTCTGCCGAAACGACGCAGATGAAAACGCACGGTTTCCTGCTCGTGGATTTTGCCCAGATTGTGATTGAGGCGCTCCACCTCCAGCCATTCGCCATCCGGCGTGACCATTTTCCACCAGGCCAGATTGTCGAGCGCCGTACCCCACAACACCGCCTTTTTGCCGCCCGCGTTCATGGCGATGTTGCCGCCTATGCAGGAAGCGGAGGCCGAAGTGGGGTCAACGGCAAACACCCGACCCGCTTTCCCGGCGGCTTCCGACACCCGGTCGGTCACGACACCCGCGCCGGTACGGATGGTCGCGTAGGGCGCGTCATGTTCCGCCAGCACGATTTCCTCGACCGGCCCCAGATCAATCAATTTTTCGGTGTTGATCACCGCCGAAAGCGGCGAAAGCGGCACCGCGCCACCCGTATAACCCGTGCCGCCGCCGCGCGGAATGATGGTCAACCCGGCCTCGATGCAGCCCCGCACCAGCGGCGCAATTTCTTCCTCGGTATCCGGGTAGAGCACGACAAAGGGATATTCGACGCGCCAGTCGGTCGCGTCGGTCACATGCGCGACTCTGGCCAGCCCGTCGAAAGCGATGTTGTCGCGGCGGGTGTGACGGCCCAGAATTTTTGAAACGCGACGGCGCAAACGCCAGGTTTCCATAAAGCGGACTTCAAAGCGTTCCACCGCCTGCTTTGCCGCCGCCACCAGTCGGGCGACTTTTTCGCTGCGTTCCGGGTCTTCATCTGTCGTCGCCGTGCGGCGTTTTTCCACTTCGGAGAGTCGGTGATGCAGCGCGTCAATCAGGGCGTGCCGCCGCTCACGATTGGCGAGCAGGTCATCTTCCAGATAAGGATTGCGCTCTACAACCCAGATGTCGCCCAGCACCTCATAGAGCATCCGCGCCGAACGCCCCGTGACCCGCTCCCCCCGGAGTTCGTCCAATATCCGCCAGTTCTCCTCGCCCAGCAGACGAATGACAATCTCCCGGTCGGAGAAGGAAGTGTAGTTATAGGGAATTTCGCGAAGACGGGCGCTCATGGGCAAGGCGATTCCAGCAAGAGAAATGGGAAGATTTTACAGGATAGGGCATCCTGCATCAGGAATCGGGCGTCAGGCAAAGAAAAAACCCTCTTGGACATAAAGCGTCTTGACATCATATGCCCGGCGACCTATAGTCCTTGCATGCGATATGATTTTCACGTGTCACCCGTCACTCAAAACACATATCCTTTTCTGGAGAAACGCACCATGACCACCAGCATCCTGATTGTTGTCGCCCTGTTTGTTATCGTCATCGTCTGGCTGATTGCCATCTACAACGGACTGGTCGCCCTCTCGAACCAG
>JAISRR010000022.1 GCA_031273565.1 Zoogloeaceae bacterium
CCGGTATCCGGGCTGGCAAGTTTTGCGCCATCGCCTTCCCAGGCTTTGAAAACCCAGTGGCATGATGATGACGCCGCGCTTGCTTACCGTTGCGGGGGCAGCAGCGGCTTTGCGCCTCAACAGAGGAACGCACCGCTTTCCCGTTTAACCACCGACTGAAAATCGGCGGCACCTGACCGCGAAAACCGCTTTCAGGGTTAAAACTCTGAAGCGGCAACGCAAACTATCATAGTTGCCTGTACGATGCAAGCCATCGGGAAAAACGTCTATTCTTGAGAGATCACTGCGCCATGGTCAAAAATCGAACAAAAAAATGGCAGCTTTTGCAAAGCCGCCATTTTTATCCTTACCCATCAAGCGCGTCAATGCACGGTATTCTTCATCTTCTTGATCGCCTGAAGCTGGGCGTTCAACTGGGCCAGTTCGGCTTCGGCGGCGGCGAAGTTCATGCCGCCGCTGCGCTTGGCCAGCGTTTCTTCGGCCTGCCGCTTGGCTTCCAATACCTTGGCTTCGTCCAGATCGGCGGCGCGGATGGCGGTGTCGGCAAGGACGGTGATCAGGTGGGGTTGCACTTCCAGCATTCCACCAGAGACATACAGCGTCTCAAAGGCGCTCGCGCCCGGCGCTTTTAAGCGCACCGCGCCGGGTTTGATGCGGGTCAGAAGCGGCGTGTGGTTCGGCAGAATGCCCAATTCACCCGCTTCCCCCGGAAATACCGCAAACTCGATCGTGCCGGAGAAAATCTCTTCTTCGGCGCTTACCACATCCACATGCATTGTCATGGCCATCTCAGGCTCCCTTCCTTATTGCAGCGTTTTGGCTTTTTCAATGGCTTCTTCGATGTTGCCGACCATGTAGAACGCCTGTTCGGGCAGGTGATCGTATTCGCCTTCGACAATGCCCTTGAAGCCCGCGATGGTGTCCTTCAACGACACATATTTGCCGGGGGAATTGGTAAACACCTCGGCCACATGGAAAGGCTGCGACAGGAAACGCTGGATTTTCCGGGCGCGGGCCACCGTCAGTTTGTCTTCGGGGGAGAGTTCATCCATCCCCAGAATGGCGATGATGTCCCGGAGTTCCTTGTAGCGTTGCAGGGTGGTCTGCACGGCGCGGGCCACGGTGTAGTGCTCTTCGCCCACCACGAGCGGGTCGAGTTGGCGCGAGGTGGAATCCAGCGGATCGACGGCGGGGTAGATGCCCAGCGAGGCGATGTCGCGGGAGAGCACGACGGTGGAGTCCAGATGCAGGAAGGTGGTGGCGGGCGAGGGGTCGGTCAGGTCATCCGCCGGCACATACACGGCTTGAATGGAGGTAATCGAACCCACCTTGGTGGAGGTGATGCGCTCCTGCAGGCGACCCATTTCTTCGGCCAGCGTCGGCTGATAACCCACGGCGGACGGCATGCGCCCCAGGAGCGCGGAGACCTCGGTGCCCGCCAGGGTGTAGCGGTAGATGTTATCGACGAAGAAGAGGATGTCACGGCCTTCGTCGCGGAAACGCTCGGCCATCGTGAGGCCGGTCAGGGCGACGCGCAGACGGTTGCCGGGGGGTTCGTTCATCTGACCGAACACCATCGACACCTTGTCCAGCACGTTGGAATCCTTCATTTCGTGATAGAAGTCATTGCCTTCGCGGGTGCGCTCGCCCACGCCGGCGAATACGGAGAGGCCGGAGTGCTGTTTGGCGATGTTGTTGATGAGTTCCATCATGTTCACGGTCTTGCCCACGCCCGCGCCGCCGAACAGGCCGACCTTGCCGCCCTTGGCGAACGGGCAGATGAGGTCGATCACCTTGATGCCGGTTTCCAGCAGTTCCACGGAAGGCGACAGTTCGTCGAATTTGGGCGCTGCCGCGTGAATGGCGCGTTTTTCATCGGCTTCGATGGGGCCGGCTTCGTCGATGGGACGGCCCAGCACATCCATGATGCGGCCCAGCGTGCCGTGACCGACCGGCACGGAAATGGGCGCGCCCGTGTTGCTGACGCTCATGCCGCGCCGCAAACCGTCGGATGACCCCATGGCGATGGTGCGGACGACGCCGTCGCCCAACTGCTGCTGTACTTCAAAGGTCAGCCCTTTTTCGAGGTTGCCGTGTTCGCTGGAGGCATCCAGCAGCAGGGCATCGTAAACCCTGGGCATATGGTCGCGCGGGAACTGGATGTCCACCACGGCGCCGATACATTGCACAATTGAACCTTGACTCATGTTAAATCCCCAATATCATCAAAAATCTTGAATCGAATCAGACCGCCGCCGCGCCGCCGACAATCTCGGACAATTCCTTGGTAATGGCGGCCTGACGGGCCTTGTTGTAGACCAGCTTCAGCTCGCCGATGACGTTCTTGGCGTTGTCGGAGGCCGACTTCATGGCCACCATCCGGGCCGATTGCTCGGAGGCCATGTTTTCAGAAACCGCCTGATAAATCAGCGCCTCAACGTAACGCACCAGAAGATTATCAATCACGGCCTTGGCGTCCGGCTCGTAGACGTAATCCCATCTGGATTTGTTCGCGCCGACTTCTTCGCCGGACAAGGGCAGCAACTGCTCAATGACCGGCTCCTGCTTCATGGTGTTGATGAAGCGGGTGTTGGCGATGTAGACCGCGTCAAGCTCGCCGGCAACAAACGCGTCCAGAAGCGCCTTGACAGGGCCGATCAGCTTTTCCAGACGCGGGGTGTCACCCAGGCCCGTGACCTGGGAGACGATGTTCGCGCCCGCGCGCTGCATGAAGCCCAGTCCCTTGTTGCCCACGCAGGTGACGGAGAGCTTGACGCCAGAGGCGTTCCATTCCTTCATCCGCGCCAGCACCTGACGCAATATGTTGCTGTTCAGGCCGCCGCACAAGCCCTTGTCTGACGTAATCACGATCAGGCCGACGTTTTTGATGTCGCGGCGCGTCAAAAACGGATGCCGGTACTCGGTCAGCGCGTGAGACAGATTGGCCGCCACGCGCCGGATCTTTTCGCCATAGGGACGGGCGGCGCGCATCCGATCCTGCGCTTTGCGCATTTTGGACGCGGCCACCATTTCCATGGCCTTGGTGATCTTGCGCGTGTTTTCCACGCTTCGGATCTTGCTGCGAATTTCCTTGCCGCTTGGCATGGCGCTCTCCTTCCGGTCAGACCCAGGTTGCCTTGAAGGCGGTAATGGCGGCTGCCAGGGCTTCCTCGGTTTCTTTGTCCAGGTCTTTCGATGTTTCCATCTTTTCCAGAACATGAGCCGCGTTCTGCTTCAGATACGCCAGCAGGGATTTTTCAAAATCCAGCGCGCGCCTGACTTCCACGCCTTCATAGAAGCCCTTGTCCGCCGCGTACAGGGTTACGGCCATTTCGGAAATGCTCATGGGGGCGTACTGGGGCTGCTTCATCAGCTCCGTGACCAGACGACCATGTTCCAGTTGCTTTCTCGTCGCTTCGTCCAGATCGGACGCAAACTGCGCGAAAGCCGCCAGTTCGCGGTACTGCGCCAGCGCCAGCCGCACGCCGCCGCCCAGCTTCTTGATGATTTTGGTCTGCGCCGCGCCGCCAACGCGGGAGACGGAAATCCCGGCGTTGATGGCCGGACGAATCCCGGCGTTGAAGAGGTCGGTTTCCAGAAAGATCTGCCCGTCGGTAATGGAAATGACGTTGGTCGGCACAAAGGCGGACACGTCGCCGGCCTGGGTTTCAATGACCGGCAGCGCGGTGAGCGACCCCGTTCTGCCCTTGACTTCGCCGTTGGTGAGCTTTTCCACCCATGCCTCGGAGACGCGGGCGGCGCGTTCCAGCAGACGGGAGTGCAGATAGAACACATCGCCGGGATAGGCTTCACGGCCCGGCGGACGGCGCAGGAGCAGGGACACCTGACGGTAAGCCCAGGCCTGTTTGGTCAGGTCGTCGTAAATAATCAGGGCGTCTTCGCCACGGTCGCGGAAATATTCGCCCATCGTGCAACCGGAATAGGGGGCGATGTATTGCAGCGCGGCGGTCTCCGAAGCGGACGCGGCCACCACAATGGTATATTCCAGCGCGCCGTGCTCTTCGAGCTTTCTCACCACATTGGCGATGGTGGAAGCCTTTTGGCCAATCGCCACATAGATACATTTGACGCCCGTGCCCTTCTGGTTGATGATGGTATCCACGGCGACGGCGGTTTTGCCCGTCTGGCGGTCGCCAATAATCAATTCGCGCTGGCCCCGGCCAATCGGCACCATGGCGTCAATGGATTTCAGCCCGGTCTGCACCGGCTGCGACACGGATTTACGCCAGATCACGCCGGGCGCGACCTTTTCGATCTTGTCGGTGAGCTTGTTGTTCAGCGGCCCCTTGCCGTCAATGGGCTGCCCCAGCGAATTCACCACGCGGCCCAGAAGCTCCGGCCCGATGGGCACTTCCAGAATGCGGCCCGTGCATTTGACGGTATCGCCTTCGGAAATGTGCCGGTATTCGCCCAGCACCACCGCGCCAACAGAGTCGCGTTCCAGATTCAGGGCCATGCCGAAGGTGTTGCCGGGAAATTCCAGCATTTCGCCCTGCATGACATCCTGTAGGCCGTGCACGCGGCAAATGCCGTCGGTCACGGAAACAACAACACCTTCTGTGCGGGTTTGAGCGCCCACGCCAAGGTTTTGAATCTTGCTTTTAATCAGCTCGCTGATCTCGGACGGATTCAACTGCATTTAAATCTCCTAATTCTTGAGCGCGGTGGCCAGGGTTTCAAGTTTGCCACGCACGGAAGCGTCCAGCACCTGATCGCCCACCGCTACCCGTATGCCGCCAATCAATTCCGCGTCCACGACAACCGTGGGCGCGATCCGGGTCTTGAAATGCGCCTCCAGTTGCGGCACAAGCGCCTTGAGGTCGGCGTCGCTCAGCGGGAAGGCGGTTTTGATGACCGCTTCCTTGACGCCTTCTTCGGCGGCCTTGTTGGCCTCGAACAGCGCGGCGATTTCAGGCAACAGCGAAAGACGTTCATTTTCCGCGAGAACGCGGATAAAATTGCCAAGCACGGCGTCATTATCGTTTGAGAGCGAAATGAACAATTGCGCGACCTGCTCGGCGGACAGTTTGGGATTGCCGATCACTTCGACCATTTCCGCGTCCCGCGCGATGAACGCCAGACGCTGGAGACGGTCAGACCAGATTCCCAGTGCCCCCGCGTCCCGGGCGGCGCGAAACGCGGCCTCGGCATAGGGGCGGGCGATGGTGACGGTTTCAGCCATAAAGGTTACAGATCCTGTTTGATTGCGGCGAGCAATTCGGCATGAACCTTGACGTCGATTTCGCGGCGCAGGATTTTTTCCGCGCCCGCCACGGCAAGCGCCGCCACCTGGTCGCGCAGGTTTTCCCGCGCGCGCAGGCTTTCCTGCTCGATTTCCGCCCTGGCTCCGGCAATGACGCGATCCGCTTCGATTTTCGCCTGGGCCTTGGCCTCTTCGATCATCTGGGCGGCGCGTTTTTCCGTCTGCGTCAAAAGCTCCGCCGACTTTTCCTTGCCTTCGCGCAGGGCTTCCACGGAACGCCGGGTCGCCAGTTCAAGATCATGCTTGCCGCGCTCGGCGGCAGCCAGACCGTCCGCTACCTTTTGCGCGCGTTCATCAAGCGCCTTCACGATGGGGGGCCAAATGAACTGTTTGGTGACCCACGCCAGAATGAAGAACACAACAAGTTGCGCGAGCAACATTGAGTTCAGATTCACGGTTCCAGTCCCTTATATCAAAAGTTAATGAGAACGGCCAATTACTGCGCCACTCTGGAAATCTGATCCAGGAAAGGATTGGAGGTGGCAAACCACAGCGCCACGCCCGTCCCGATGATGAACGCGGCATCAATCAGACCGACCAGCACGAACATTTTGGTTTGCAGTTCGTTCATCAGTTCAGGCTGACGGGCAGAGGCTTCGATGAACTTGCCGCCCATCAGGCCAATGCCGATACAGGCGCCGATGGCGCCCAAGCCGATAATCAGGCCGGCGGCCAGTGCGACAAAACTGATAACTTCCATGATGACTCCTTGGTTAAATAACAACGGGTTGAAAACTTTTTGTTTAGTGGCTCTCGTGCGCCTGTCCGATATAAATCAGGGTCAGCATCATGAACACGAAAGCCTGAAGCACGACAATCAGGATGTGGAAGATTGCCCAGACGGAACCGGCAAGCACATGACCCATAAAGCCCGCGACCGTGGCCGTGCCGCTCATCAACGCAATCAGCATGAAAATCAGCTCGCCCGCGTACATGTTGCCGAACAGCCGCATCCCGTGCGAGACGGTTTTGGCGACAAACTCAATGATCTGCATGACGAAATTCACGGGGTAAAGGAACCATTTGTTGCCAAAAGGCGCGGTAAAGAGTTCATGTATCCAGCCGCCAATCCCCTTGATCTTGATGTTGTACCAGAGGCAAATCAGCAGAACGCCAAGGGACAGCCCCAAGGTGCCGTTCAGATCAGCGGTAGGCACCACCCGCATGTAGGCATGGGGATTCCCGGTAACCGCCTGCCAGATGCTCGGCAGCAAATCCAGCGGCAGGAAATCCATGGCGTTCATGAAGAAAATCCAGATGAACACGGTCAGCGCCAGGGGCGCCACGAACTTGCGGGACTCTTCCCGATGGATAATGCCTTTGGCCTGATTGGCAACCATTTCCACCAGAATCTCAACAGCCGCCTGAAAGCGGCCCGGCACGCCGGAAGTGGCTTTTCTGGCGGCGCGATGCAACAGAAAAACCGTCAACAACCCCAGCGCCAGGGAATAAAAAAGCGTATCAAAATTAATGACGTTCAGATTAACAGTCTCTGTCTGGGCATGACCTACATTGTTCAAATGGGTCAAATGGTGAATGATGTACTCACCTGCGGTAGGGCCATGCGCTGCTGCTTCAGTAGTCATGTCAGGATTTCTTCCAAAAAGCCAAAAAATTCGCTTGCAACACCATCATCATTCCGACCAGAAGGCTGGGCCAGTGCAGGTTCGGATAGACTTTGACGGCGATGACCAACAATCCTATGGTTGCCGCGACCTTGATGAACTCGCCGACGAAGAACTGCGCCGCAAGAAGGATTCCCTTGCTTTTTGACGCTGCCGCCTTCAGGCGCAGGGCGAACCAGAGATTGGGCAGAATACAGGCTGCGCCTGCCA